>JAGHVE010000154.1 GCA_018064445.1 Candidatus Cacconaster equifaecalis | reverse complement strand
GGACAACTCCACCGTCGGCCGGAGGATTATTCCTGCCGGTTCAATGTGGGGACTGAGCATCAACGGTATATGGCAGGACGTGTTCCTTCAGGCCGTGCCGAAGGTCAGCATCGAGGATGTTTATATCAAGCCGCTGGTTTCAAAAGGACTTCTCGAGATGGACGTCACCGTCGTCAATGCCGGCGCAAGGAAGGCTGACGCAGTGCTTGATGGAGTTGTCCGTGAGTGGCTGAATCTCTCCGGAAAGGGTGTGAACGATGCTCCTGTTCCCGGTTGGGACCTCGGCAAAGAAGCGCTTGAAGTTCCGTCCACTAAAGTCAGCGTTGCGGCTGGGGGAAAGGAAAAAGTGACAATCAGCGTTCCCGTAGGAAATGGTGTCCTCCGGTTCTGGACACCTGAATCCCCGGACCTCTATTCTCTGCTTCTTTCTCTTAAGTCGAAGAAAGAGACCGTTGACCTCAAATATGAACGTTTCGGATGGAGGGAATGGACTCTTGACGGCACCAGACAGTTCCTCAACGGGAAGCCGTACGAACTCCACGGGGATTCCTGGCATTTTATGGGAATTCCACAGATGACAAGGCGTTACGCCTGGGCCTGGTTCACGGCAATCAAGGGGATGAACGGTAATGCGGTACGTCCGCACGCTCAGGTTTATCCTCGTTTCTACCTTGACGTGGCCGATGAGATGGGCATCTGTGTCCTTGACGAGGCGGCGAACTGGGGCAGCGACGCCGGCCCGAAATTCGACTCGCCCGAGTTCTGGGCGAATTCGAAGGAGCACCTGCGCAGGCTGGTCCTCCGCGACCGCAATCACGCTTCGATTTTCGGTTGGAGCATCAGCAATGAGAACAAGCCTGTGATTCTGGACGTCGACAGGCGTCCGGATCTCATACCGCTTCAGGAGAAGGCCTGGGCAGAATGGAGAGACATAGTCCGTGAAAACGATCCTACACGTCCGTGGATATCTTCGGACGGTGAGGATGACGGCAACGGGATTCTTCCTGTCACCGTCGGCCATTACGGCGAGGAAGAGTCGATGAGAAGGTGGATAGCCATAGGCAAGCCCTGGGGTATCGGAGAACACGGAATGGCCTATTACGGAACCCCGGAACAGGCTTCGCAATATAACGGCGAAAGAGCCTACGAAAGCCAGCAGGGCCGTATGGAAGCCATTGCAAATGAGGCATATCAACTTATCTCCGCACAAAGGGCCAACGGCGCATCATATTCCACCGTATTCAATATGGCGTGGTATTCGCTCAAGCCCCTTCCGCTCGGACACAAGGACCTGACAAAAGTCCCCTCTCTGGAGGACGGCGTGTTCTTCGGACAGTATGTGGAAGGTCTTCCCGGAGTTCAGCCGGAAAGGCTCGGTCCCTACTGCACGACGTTCAATCCGGGATACGACCCGTCTCTCCCTTTGTACGACCCCTGGCCGATGTATGACGCGATGAGGGCCGTCAATGCCCCCGGCGGTCCAGCGTGGTCTCCCTGGGCGGAGATAGACAAGTCCGTATATGAACCGCTTCCCGCAGAATCGGCAAAGCCGTACCGGGAGGTCGTGTTCGTGGGTGAATCAGGGACTCTGAAGAAGGCCCTCGACGTGCAGGGGGTAATCTTCGCCGGCAAGGTCACCGTTCCGGCCGAAGCCCTCTATATCATTGACGCTTCAAAGGAGATTTCTCCGGATGTAAGGAAGAAGATAGCCGCTGATATGGCTGCCGGAGCGGAAATTTTGCTCTGGGGTCTGACCCCCGAAACTCTCGGGTGCTACAGCGGACTTCTCCCCGGAAATCTCGAAATGGATGAACTGCACCGCGCGACATATCTTCCCGAACAGGTTTCCTGGACACGGGGGCTGGGCAACTCTGATTTCTATTTCTGTGCACTCCAGCGCTCCGATGTGTCAAAGTACACACTCAAAGGGGAATTCGTCGAAAACGGCAAGGTGCTCCTGAATGCCTGCCGCACGGAGTGGAGGAGTTGGAACTGGAGAGGTGAGGACGCGAAGACCGCGTCTGTCCTGAGGAGCGAAAATGAGTGTACCGAGGCCCTGCCTGTCTTTGTGAAGAACGGTGGTGTCTATGTCAATACACTGATGAACTTCACAGATTCGGAGAAAGGTTTCAAGACCCTGGCCACCCTTCTGAGAAATGCAGGCGTAAGGTGCAAGGCTGTCGAGATAGACGCCGACAGTTTCTTCTTCCTGCGCGAAGGGGAGCTGTTCTTCCCGACAAAGGCGAGGGCGGCTCTGGTGAACGGAGCTCT
>JAGHVE010000136.1 GCA_018064445.1 Candidatus Cacconaster equifaecalis | reverse complement strand
ACACGGACCAGCCTCAATAACAGTGCATGGAAGATTCTTTCCCTCGGCACTGAAAACGGAAGTCATTCCGATTTTTTTTCCAATAATACCAGGCATTGGTTGTTAATTTGTGTAAATAAATAATTATATGTTATTCTCCGACAGGAGTTCCTGCGGGGAATTCAGGAGTTCCTTCTGCAGGAACTGTCTGTTCGATTTGTGATTTGACGCTTGAACTGCGGACGGTCTTCTGAGGAATTACAAAAGTTGCAACCACACAGAGCACCAGAACGGTGCAGGCAAGTGTCCAGGTAGTCTTCTCAAGAAAATCTGCGGTCTGACGGACTCCGAAAGTCTGGTTACCGGCTGCAAAGTTGGCGGCCAATCCACCTCCCTTTGAATTCTGAAGAAGCACTACGATAGTAAGCAAAATACTGGCAATCACTATGATAATAGAGACTGTGATATAAACGGCTTGCATAATTATGTTATTTTTTTTCCTTTAATTCGTCAATAAGGGACGCAAAGTAAGCACTTTTTTCCGGAAATAACAAAATAAGTTTTTCGTAAATTGCTATGGATTTGTCAAAAAGTTGCTGTTTTTCATAAATCCTGGCAAGTGTTTCGGTGCAGATTGCAGGGCTGAGCTCCATTTCCACGACGGAATCGCTCCCCGACCTTGAAGAGGGGGATTGGCAGCACCTGTCCTCGTGAATTCTCAGGAAATCACCCAGCGACGGCAGGAAGAGAGCGTGCTCCTTCATTATTTCAAGCAGACTCCCGGAGTCGGCCGCCTTTCCCGCAACCTTTTCGATATAAGCCGCCCTTGCCGCCGCGAACCACGGGTACTCATCGACTGTCGCCTTCAACTCTCCGGCGGTTTTTTCCTCCAAGCCTACCATTGCGCAACTGTCGCGTTGAAAATGTCTTCCACAAGTTTTTCCACTATGGCGTCACAGAGGGTAGCTTCCACCATATCCAGTGAATTCTGTGAATCATAGTCCTCATACGCCGCAAAGGACTGCTCCAGGTCATCTTCAGGATGGAGTACGTTGGTGAACTTGATCTTGACCGTAATGGTCAGACGGTTCAGGGCCGCCACTTCCTGGGCGGTTATGGCTGCCGCCCTCACGTCATATGACTCTATGGTTGCCGATATGTTCATATCCCCCTCCTCCTCGACTGTCTCCAGTTTGGTCATCTTCCTGAATTTGTCATTCAGGGCTTCCGTCAACTGATTAGCCAGCAAAGGATTCGTCTTGAGGGCCTTGTTCACCACCGGCTCGATGCATATCGTCTTCACGTCGGGCTGGATTGACGTGCCGCTGAAAGAATAGATGCCGCATCCTGCAAGCAGGGGCAGAATCGAGATGGCGACAATTATATATAGATAGGTGTGTCTCATTTATCCGTTCATTTCCTTTATTTTTCTGTAAAGCGTGCGCTCCGATATCCCGAGTTCCCTGGCCGCATCTTTCCTCCGTCCCCCGTGTTTGGCAAGTGCCTTGCGGATCAGGTCGCTGCTCGCATCCTGTATGGAGAAGGTCGTCTCCTCCTCAACCTTGCTGCCCGTGACATCCTCCGGGTGTATCATAAGCTGCGGCCGGTTCACGACGATATTGTCCGACCCCGCCCCCCTTTCAATCTGATCCTTGAGCATATCGACCTCCTGCCTCAACTGGAACAGTATCTTGAATATTATGTCACGGTCACTGAGATAGTCCGCCCCGGCCTCATTGCTCTTCACGGGAAGTTCGGCCGGACGTTCCGCAGGAAGATATCCCGCCAGAACTTCAGCTGTAATCAGCCTGTTGCGCTCCAGAACGGATATCTGCTCGGCAACACTCTTCAACTGGCGTATGTTTCCCGGCCATCTGTAGGCCTCCAGCAGTTCGACCGCTTCCGGAGTCAGCTTTATCACAGGGGTAAGGTACTTGTCTGCGAAGTCCAGTGCGAATTTTCTGAACAGCAGGTGAATGTCCTCCCTGCGATCCCTGAGGGGAGGGATGTTGATGGGAACTGTGTTGAGACGGTAGTAGAGGTCCTCCCGAAATCGGCCCGAAGAAATTGCCTTTCTCAGATTGATGTTCGTTGCCGCAATCACCCTCACGTTCGTCTTCTGGACCTTGGAAGAGCCCACCTTTATGAATTCTCCCGTCTGGAGCACCCTCAGAAGCCTGACCTGGGTGGCAAGTGGAAGTTCGGCCACCTCATCCAGGAAAAGAGTCCCTCCGTCAGCCTCTTCGAAATAGCCCTTGCGGGTCTCGATTGCTCCGGTGAAGGAGCCTTTCTCGTGTCCGAAAAGTTCGGAATCTATCGTTCCTTCGGGAATGGCCCCGCAGTTCACCGCAATGTAAACACTGTGCTTGCGCGGACTGTTCTGGTGTATCACCTGCGGTATGACCTCCTTTCCGACACCGCTCTCTCCGGTAATCAGGACAGAGAGGTCCGTCCCCGCTACCTGATAAGCCACCTCAATGGCCCGGTCAAGTTCGGTACTGTTACCGATGATTCCGAAACGCTGTTTTATTTGAGATACATCCATTTCCGGGCAAATTTAGAAAATTAAAACGGAACTCACATCAATTGTGGAGATTCCGTTTTGTACCCGGAGCCGGGGTCGAACCGGCACAGCCTCGCGGCCACTGGTGTTTGAGACCAGCGCGTCTACCGATTCCGCCATCCGGGCATCGTAGAGGATGCAAAGGTATTAAAAAATTAACACTATGCAAAAAAAGAGAAAAATCGGAACTGACGACACCTTTCTCATTTCCGCCGGTGGAATGCACATCGCTCACAATCAACGCTTAAAGCAAACATACCCCGCCTTTTCGAGAGGGGGTTAAAACACCTTATCCGCTGAATGTCAGCAAGTTCCATACCACTACCCTATGAAGACAGTCTGCAGACGTTCATCTGGACAAATGAATTATGTTCGCACACTTGCAGGAGCGGTTGACTTGCGTCCGGGCAGCGTCCATTCTCGCCATCTGCGGCTGACTCCTCGTTATAAATTAGTATATCAATTTTGATACTATAGTTTGTGCAATAAAATATATTATTATATTTGCGTATCAAAACAGATACGATATGGATATTCTTGATGCATTGATGATATATGAATCCACCGATGAGCAGATTCTTGGTGAGATTCGAAGGCGGCTTGCGCGGATGCGAAGGAGCTGCTGTCTCTCACAGGAGGAACTCTCGCAGCGCTCCGGCGTGTCAATAGCCACAATCAAGAGGATAGAGGGACAGGTCCCGCAGGACATCAGCCTGTCGATTCTCATTAAACTTTTGCGCTCGATGACGCAGCTGGAGGGAGTCGGGACCCTCGTACCGAAGCTCCCGGACTCTCCATTCGCCATCAAGGCTGACGGAACGAAGATGACAAGGATATCAAGCAGACTGAGAAAGGTATGACAGCACCCATTAAAATAAACGTGCACCTTTGGGGTACGAACATAGGACAACTGACCTGGGACGAGTATGGCCGTGTTGCCACGTTCCAGTTCTCGGAGGATTATTTCAGGCAGCCGTACAACCTGTTGCCGACAAAACCGGTCAAGACCCTCGCGCCTGTACTCGGCAATATCTCCGACAAGTATCACGGCCTGCCGCCCTTTCTGGCCGATTCCCTGCCTGACAACTGGGGAAGCACCGTTTTTGACAAGTGGGCGAAGGAGAATAACATCGACCCAAAGGAGTGCAATCCGCTGCTAAAGTTGGCATACATCGGCCGCAGGGGCATAGGTGCTCTGGAGTTCTTCCCGGAGATAGAGGATGACGGCCGTCAGGTGAGAAGCCTTTCGACGCTGGAGTCTCTGGCCAGCAGGATATATACCGAAAGGATGGAAGCCCGTCT
>JAGHVE010000128.1 GCA_018064445.1 Candidatus Cacconaster equifaecalis | reverse complement strand
CGTATGACCATCTGGGCCGCAGCGTTCCCTTCCTTTGTGGTGTAGGCCCGGACTGCAGGTGTTCCTGCAACGAATACCTTCTTTCCGCTCTTGAGGAATTGGAAGGCTCCTGAGGATTTTCCAGTCACCTCATACGTTGATTTGGTTTCCACGTCACCCTTCTTTTCATTGCAGATGACCTTGAATGACATGAAGGGTTCACCTCCGTTCTTTGATGTAACCATCTGCGCATCCATCGCGAGGTTACCGATGATTTCGATTCTTTGCATAGCTTTATTGTTTAAAAAGTGTTCAATCTTCCTTTGTATAGCGGTCGAAAATGTCGATGATGACTGCCACTTCATCCCTTAGCTGTTGGGTGAGCCGCATAAGGGAGTCGACCTTGTCCTCAACGAATCGGGTTCCCGCAGTGGGAGTCCCATCCGGTCTGACAGACTTGGCCTGACGCTTATAAGTTGCGACGAACTGGTTGTAATTCACGCCAATCTTATTGGCCTGGTAGATGAACTGGTTGAGCTTGTCGCGGAGCACATCATCAGTCACGCGTACTACTCTTTTCTTGGAAATTATTCTCTTTTTGAAGAGCAAATCACGCAGCAGAGACGAAACGGTATAGTACCCGTTTTTCTCCATTATGACCATTATCTTGTTGTACTCTTCATCAGTCACGCGAAGCATAATTCTTCGTGTTTTTGCCTGCTGCGAGTCTTCGATAATTTCACCCTTTATAGTCCTGTGTCGCATCAAAAAAAGTTTTAAAAAAAGTTGCAACTACGGCGGCAACTCCGTCCGTCCGAAGGGCGTGCAAGGTTTTCCGGCGGAAAACACAGATGTTGTTCGTATAACATCTGTACTCCTTGCACCATGTTTTTAGTTAAAATTTCCCTTTGTTCACCGTCATCGTGCATCGCAAATAAAGTCAAATTATTTTATATCTCAAAATACTTTTATTTGACTGTTTTTGTTGTATATTTGCAAAAAATGAAGTTCGGATGTTAATATTGGTGGACCATTCTGACCTTACGAAAACAAGAACATCCGAAGTTCTGAACAGGTGACCTGGTCTACCTTGTTGACCAATATGATTAAGTCGACCAAGTCGGAAAGGTCGCAAGGGATGAAGTGGTGACTAAGTAGGAAACAAAGACCATGTGGGATGGGTCGACCATGTAGGACAACTCTTAAAACGCAAGATATGTTAGACGACAAAGTTTTTAAGTTCCCCGATGGAAACGGAGGTTACACTCTGAAGGTGATGTCACCTGACGGCCAGTGGCATGACTGCGATGAGAATGGGAACTACACAGACCAGATGCCATCTGAAGATGAACCTGTGGTAAAACCTCGCCGGAAGGCTTCCGCCAAAGAAGAGAGCAAGGGTTCCGCTGAAGGGAAAGAGCTTTACAAGTTCACAGTGGTGGCACCCCAGAAGACCGGTCAGCTGATAAGCGACTACGCCGCCTGGAAGTCTTTCCATGAGCATCGCAATATCTCCCGCTCGGATATCATCCTCAAGGCTGTCTTGGGTGTCATCAAGAGAGACTCGGAATTCTCGGACTTCTACAAGAAATACTCGAAATGAGCGTGGACTCTCAAAAAGGAAACCGGATTCCTGAGGAAGGGCTCTTCCGCATGGAGAAGAGCGTGATGACCAAAAGCAATTTCGATGGTCTGAGTGAGGTGTCCGGAGATAACATCCCGGAAGCCCTTCTTGAGTACATCTGCTATGAGCACCAGTACAACATCTTCGGATACGGGATTCTGGATCCAGTAGAATTTGCCGGCAGGTTTCATTTCTCACTCTCAAAGATTCTTGCGTCTCATCCGGAACCGTATCAGCTGCAGCTCAGGAAACTTCATGGAAGCGCCAGCCGTCAGAACTACCGTCTCAGACAATCGGGCGATAGAGTTGAACAGGAGAATATCATCTGCAGGACCCGGCTCGAGAATGCTCTCTTCATCCTGGCCAACTATGCCCTCGATATTACGGCCACGGCGGTATTGGATGACCATACCCTTGTACGGCAGTACGGTTTTCTGAGGGTTATCGAATCTTTCTCTCTCATACAGGACGGAAAGACCGGAAAGATTACCTATGCGTACAAGCTGGATGACAAGTTCAGAAGGAACCTCTCCAGTATGTATCTGACAACACGCCTCGAGAGTCTTGTAGCCCTTCGCAAAAGCGGACTGGGTTCCTTGTATGTCTTTCTTCTGAAACTGCGGGATGCCCTTTTCGCTGAAGGAAGGACGGACACCAGGGTGGATACCACTCCGACTTTCGATTACCTCTGCCAGATGGCCGGCATTCCTGAGGAAAAAGAGCCGAAGTACCGCAAGCGGGACCTTAACCGGGCTATCAACAAGATCCGCCAAGAGACTGAGTTGTTTTTTTCTCTCGAGTGGGTACGCGGAGGAGGCCAGGAGAGATATACTCCGATATTCCACTTCACACCCAGGGACGGTCAGGTCATAGGTCTGTGCAACGAGCATTACGCCCGTCATCTGCGCGACATGGAACGCATCGATATCGCCGTTCTTGAGTTCAAGCACAATCTTGTTGATGTGTGCCCGTTCAAGGGAAACAGATATGCTCCGGACGCCGAGGACTTTTTCTACGAGTGGGTATCTACCGATTCTCCGGAAGCAGACAACCTCGTGAGGTACGCTTTGGAGAAGACCTTCGTCAATCTTGGATGCGGAATTCCTTTCGACATCAATGAGCGGGTCCGTCTCTTCCGTTCGTACTCCAGAACCAGGTCCAGGGAATTCTCCTCTTGGATCCGTGAATTGTTCAGCGGCCTTCACGGGTTTAGCGTGCCGGTTTTCAAATGCCGGGATGACAGACATTGACGGTACATCCCAACTCATCACTTTGAGTATCGCTTTCCCTTTTTCGGTACACCCGAACCTGTCACTTTGAGAAAAACGGTACACCCGAAGTCATCATTTTTGCTGCCTCGGTCACTCTCATGTAATCACTTTGGAGATTACGGTAATCTCCAAGTCATCACTTTCGGGGATGATATGACCGGTTCTGGGCCTTTTGCGCTGACGGTACACCCCAACTCGTCACTTTCATCAACAGGAATAATCGGATATGTATTCTACCAAGGATGGCGGTACACCTCATCTCATCACCAATATAAATAAGAAACAAGGAAAACATAAATACATACTATTGTCTGTGTCCTACGCGCGCACACGCGCCTCAATTCTTTCTTTGAAAGGAAAGCAGAACCGGGATTCGGGTCTGAAACATGTTATTGATTGAAAATTATGATAAATCATATTGCAAATTATGTTTTATTATTATATTTGCGAAAAAGTCAGTCGATATGGAAACACGCGTTCAAGAAATTTGCAAGAAGAGAGGAATGACATTGGCAGCTCTTGCAGCCAAGATCGGAATCAAACAGTCGAACCTCAGCCAATCACTGAAGGGAAATCCTACGGTCGGCACCATGCAGGCCATCGCAGATTGCCTGGAGGTATCCCTTTCTGACCTTTTCGAAGAAAAGAAAGAAGGTGTTCACGGATTCCTCGAAGTGAATGGTGAGGTCAGGAAAATAATCAGCGTGAAGGATCTTGCTCCCATAGTCGGGACCTTCGGCATCACCTCGTATGCCAGTTACCGGCTTTGCAAGAAAGACCTCAAGAAGTTCATCAATTCGGACAAGAATGTGGATACCTTTGCCGCAATTCTTGACGGCAGTTCTCTGGTCAATGTGTTCAGGAAGGAGGATACCCTTGACGATGGTGTGACCTATCCTTCGTTTTTCCTATCCGTCCACAATGCCGGGAGGAAACCACAAAGTGCAGTGTTCGACGCTTTTGAGTATTCAAACGGATTTGGTAAAATCGATTGGGACTACCTCCATACTACGATGTGGGCCGAGATTATCGGAAGCCTGGATCCGGACAAGAACTACGAAACCCCGGAGGAGATAAAAG
>JAGHVE010000161.1 GCA_018064445.1 Candidatus Cacconaster equifaecalis | reverse complement strand
TCCAACCAGTGGCCTATGGGAAAGGTTATGAACTCCCTACGGCTCTTCCTTGTAGGAGTTTCCAAAGGCCCCGGTGTAGCGGATATGATGGCCCTTTTCGGGAAGGAAGAAACCTTGCGCAGAATAGATACCGCTGTTTCCAAACTGGCCTGATATGACGATAGGAATAGCTTCAGATCACGCAGGTGCCTTGTATAAGGCGGAAATCTCTCTCTATCTTGTGAGAAGGGGATACGATGTCGTCGATTTCGGAACGTACGAAGGAACTCAGAGCGTGGATTATCCCGATTTTGCCAATGCTCTGGCCGAAGGGATTTCAAAGGGTATGGTGGAGAAGGGGATAGCCCTTTGCGGGACGGGCAACGGAATGGCGATCACTCTGAATCACTGTCCCGGAATAAGGGCGGGACTCGCCTGGAACAGGGAGACGGCCCGTCTGGTGAAGGCTCACAATGATGCCAACGTACTCGCTCTGCCGGCCAGGTTCATCTCCCTGGTGATGGCAAAAGCCTGCGTGAAAATGTGGCTTGAAACCGGGTTCGAGGGAGGTCGGCATCAGCGCCGCATCGACAAGATACGGTAATTCTTTCAGGGATGATGGAGATTCTGTATGACTGCCCGATAGAGGAGGACCTGTCGCAATTTTTTGCGGAGAAACTTCCATCCCGGTCATTGGAGGATTATCCCGAGGGGATAGTTCTGCCGATAGACAAGCCGTACCGGTGGACCTCCGCCGACGTGGTCCGCAAGGTGAAGTTCCAGCTTCAGAAACATTTCAATCTCAAGAAGATGAAAGTCGGTCACGCCGGGACGCTCGACCCTCTGGCCACGGGGCTGCTCATCGTATGCGCCGGAAATGCCACAAAGAAGGCCGAACAGTTCCAGGCTCACGACAAGATATATACCGCCACCTTTGAATTCGGGGCGACAACCCCCTCCTTCGATCTTGAGCAACCGGTGGACAAATGTTTCCCCTTTGAGCACATAACTGAGGATTCCGTAAGGGAGGCACTCTCCGGTTTCCTGGGGGAGCAGCAGCAGGTCCCTCCGATGTTCTCCGCAAAGATGGTCGGCGGTATGAGGGCATACGAATATGCCAGAACCGGTCAGCCGGTGGAACTGAGCACCTCCACAATCCGGATAGACGAAATAGAACTTCTGGAATTCCATCCGGCGGGAGATGCCCGGGACGGAGGAAAAGAAACCGCCGCCGGAAAAGACAAGTCAGATCTGGCGGCAGTAAGGAATATTCATAATTATCACGTCAGCGGTGACACCGACGGACAGCGCCCGTGGGCCGTTGTCAGAATCAGATGCAGCAAGGGAACCTATATCAGATCCATTGCAAGGGACCTGGGTCTGGCTCTAGGTTCAGGCGCCTTCCTGACCGCTCTCCGGAGGAACGGCTGCGTTTGCGGCAGCGGCAGCGGCGGCGGCGTTGGCAGCGGCGGCAGCGGCGGCTTTCTCCTGCTCGGCCAATAACCTTTCTCTTCTGTAGTAGGACGGCTCGTCCTCCAGCTCCGCAATCAGATGCGGGGTCTCGGTCAGCAGGACAGGCGTTCCTGCGCTTCTCTGTCGGGTGATTCGTATCTCTTTCGATGCGACATAAGGAGTCCCGTGTTTGAGAATATGGCTGTTGTCTCCGCCGAGAGTAATCTCCACTCTGTTTCCGCGGGCGGATACAGGCTCATCGATGACGGGAAGTTGCGCCATATCGAAACCTGTGGCTATGATTGTGACGCTTACCTTGTCACCCATATCCTGCTTCTTGACAATACCGCGCTTGAAGTTGATGACGGTGCCCGTGTATTTCTTTGTATAGTCCATTATCTGGGCCATCTCGGACATCGTGAGCGCGTTTTCCCCGTCACTGCTGGTTATGTTGACCAAAGCGTTGCGGACGTTGCTCAGGTCCAGGTTGTTGAGAAGAGGGGAGTGGAATGCCATATTCACGGCTGTTTCGGCCCTGTTCGGTCCGGATGCCTCTCCGATGCCCATCAGCGCCACTCCGCTGTTCTGCATAACCTTCTTCACGTCGGCGAAGTCGACGTTGATGTAGCCTCCGCAGGTGATGATTTCGGCAATGCTCTTTACGGCCGTAGCCAGCACGTCATCCGCTTTGGGGAATGCGTTGAATACGTCCAGATCCCCGTGGAGCTGATACAGTTTCTGGTTGTCGATTATAAGGATACAGTCAACGTTTTTCGTCAGTTCCTTTATTCCCTGTATGGCGCGATAAAGAGCTTCCTCTCCTTCATCTCTGAAGGGAATGGTAACCACACCTACTGTGAGCAGACCCTTTTCCTTTGCGGTCTGGGCAACGATGGGGGCTGCACCGGTGCCTGTTCCGCCCCCCATTCCGCAGGTGACGAAGACCATTTCGGTGTCGGGGCCCAGTGCCGAGCGAATCTCCTCAATGGATTCAAGAGCGGCCTTGCGTCCGACGTTGAAATCGGTGCCGGCTCCCAGACCTTTCGTCGTGAGGGGGCCGAGTTGTATCTTGAAAGGGACAGGGCTCATCTCAAGAGCCCTCATATCAGTATTGCAGACAATAAAATCTATGTCTTCCATACCTTCGTTGAACATATGGTTGACCGCATTATTGCCACCGCCGCCCACGCCGATGACAGAGATGATATTGCCTCGTTTTTCCCAGTTGTTAGGTATAAGATCCTTGTCCATTGCTGTAAGATTTATGCGTTATCGTCCGTGTTACCAAATAATTGACCGAAAAATCCGCCTCCACGGCTGTTCTTTTCGGCTTCCTTCTTCTCTCTTTTTATTCTTTCTTCTTCCTCTTTCTGTTTTTTCTTCGCTTCCTTGGCGGCTTCTTTGGCGGCCTCCTTTTCCGCCTTCTCTTTTTCTTTCAGTCTCTTTGCATCTTCCTTCCTAGTCCTTTCGTCATCATCGAACAGAGTCCCGAATCCTTTCTGCCCCTGATATCCTGCCTTTGGCTTTGAGGCTGACATTTCACCGGTATGGGAGAGCCTTCTTTCAAAGCCTTCCAGAACCAGTCCGACAGCGACGGAAGAATAGGAGTCGAATGCCGCTTCGACACTGTCGCTTGCTATCGCCGTGCGAGGAGCCGCAAGTCTTACGTTCCTGCCGAGCATAGCCTGGGCAAGTTGCCTGATGTTTTCGAGATAGGCTGTACCACCCGTTACGACTACTCCGGAAGCCAGTTTGCCCGACCACCTGCTATTGTCAATAATATGGCGCACTGCCTCGAATATCTCGATGAGGCGGTCTTCTATCACGTTGGTCATCAGGTTCAGGTCAACCTCGCCCTCAACAATGCCTTCCTGACTCTTGATTACCAGACGGGAATTCTCAGGTACGATTTCCGGACAGCAGTTACCCCTCTGAATCTTGATTTCTTCCGCGCATTTGTAGGTGACGTTCGCCACGTTTTTGATATCGTTGGTTATGGAATCTCCGGCAAAGGGAATGCTTGCCACATCCAGAACGGTACTGTCCTTTATCATTACAATTTCCGTAGTTCCCTTTCCTATATCCACAAGTACCACACCGTTCTCCAGTTCTGTCTCTGTCAGTACGGCGCGGGCGGCGGCAATGGGGGAGAGAATGGCCTTTTTGATCGCGAGATTGCAGTTGTCCATAATCTGACGGCGGTAATTCAGCAGAGTTTCCTTCCCGAAAACCATAAGAAACTCGGCTTCAATGTCATTGCCCGACATTCCGACCGCTTCCCCGTAGGGAATGCCCACATATTCGTCTATCGTATATTTGATGGGGGATGCCTCCAGCAGAATTTCACCTGATGCATTTCTGGTATTGCTCCTTGCCTTGGTCAGAGACTCTATCTCCTCTGCAGTTATGAACTGCATCGGATTGGGACGGTGAACGGAAAAAGATTGATTTTCCCTGTGAAGGAACTTGCCTCCGATGTTGAGGATGACTTCGCCAATTTGCTCATCAAGGTCTTTCTCCGCTTTTTCAATAAGTTTCGAAACGGCTTGCTCAACGTGGAAGATGTTGATGATTTCCCCGTTTCTGATTCCTGCGGAAGGGACTTCGTGGTAACTGACAATCCGGATGCCGGAATCGGTGCTGCACCCCGTTGCGAGAGCTATCTTGGAAGAGCCCAAGTCGATTGCTGTGATGTGTTTGCCCATATTATTTACATATTATTTGATTGTCGAATTTGAGATTTACGATAGAGTATTTTCTGTCGCCGCCGGAGGGCACGATGTTGCGGTAGTATGCCTCCAACTTTCTGAACTTCTCCTCAATGCCGGCGGCATCACCGAAAATTATGACTTCACTGCCGGATTTCAAATATAGGAGGATGTCCCCGTTTCCGGCAATGTCAATCTGCTGCGTCACCGATTCCCAATATTTGTGCCCGGAAATGAATTCCGTCAGAGAAAGAATGCCGTTGATCCAATCCCGCTCTTCTCCGGCAAGAGGCCCCTTGTATGACGGGTCCGCGTCAAAGGGCAGGAATCCGGTAACGACAGGGACGTCCGTGAAATGATATACAGGGAACAGATAACCATTGCAATCGGCATAGTGGCTTGTTCCGCCCTTGATGAAACGGACAGCGGGCTTCCTCTGCGCGAGATCTATTTCTATATTATTTCTGTCTCTTCTGAACACCTGGGCATCAGCCACTTCGCCAAAAGAACGGACGGCCGTTTCGATTTCGTATAAATTTATGTTGTCACATCTGCCGGAAAAATTCCAGTCTGCCAGCCTTTCTTTCACTTCGTCCGCGCTTATGAGCGAGTTCTCCAGTGAATCGAGCACAACGACCTTTACGCCGCGGCAAATCTCCTGTGCGGAGCGCTCCGCGGCAAGTCTGCCGACAAAAAAGAAATATGAGCCCAGCAGACCTCCTGCAAATACGCAGAGAATGGATGTTATGATTGTTCTTTTAAGCATTCTTCAATCGGTCCGACAAATCTGTCAATGTCCCCTGCGCCAAGCGTGACAATACAGCAGTCGCGATGTTTGCGGACAAAGTCGGTTATTTCCTCTTTTTCTATGAGATGTTTGTCCTCTATGGTCACTTTCCTGAAAATCATTTCCGATGTGACACCCTCAATCGGCTCTTCCCTTGCCGGATAAATGGGGAGAAGCCCCAATATGTCCAGTTTGCTCAACGATTCCGCGAATCCGTCAGCAAAATCCCTGGTTCTGGTGTACAGGTGCGGTTGGAATATGCCGCATATCTTCTTGCCCGGGAAGATGTTGCGTATGGAGCTGATGGAGGCGGCCAGTTCCGCAGGGTGGTGTGCGTAGTCATCCACGTATGCCGCGCCTCCTTCCTTCACTCTGATGTCGAATCTTCTGCGGACTCCTTTGAAAGTGGCGAGCGCTTCTCTTATCCTGACCGGAGCGACTCCGTGCAGAAGAGCCAGAGCGCAGGCCCCCACGGCATTCTCCACATTCACCCATCCGGGAACACCTACGGTGCAATGTTCGATTCTGCCGGCCGGATGAATGATTGTGAATTCAAACCTGCCTTCCTCTATAGGGGTTATGTCCGTTGCATAGAAATCACAGGGCGTGTTGTATGAGTAACGATAGACCCTGGCTTCCACATTGGCCAGATTTAGCTTTATTCCCTGCTTGACGACCAGAGCTCCCGAGATGTCAACCTGGGAAGCGAATGTCTGGAATGCCTCGATAACCTGCTGATGATCGTTGTATATGTCGAGATGGTCAGCATCCGTTGCCGTTATCAGCGCCAGTTTCGGGAACAGCTGAAGAAAAGACCTGTCGAATTCATCGGCTTCGGCGACAATCACCTGATTCTTGCTCAGTAACAGGTTGCTCTCATAGTTTTTGGAGATACCTCCCAGAAATGCATTGCACCCTTCTCCGCTTTGAGTCAGGATGTGCGCAAGCAGTGTGCTTGTGGTTGTCTTGCCGTGTGTCCCGGAAACAGCCAGACACTCCTGTCCGCGGGCTATCTCACCCAAGGCGCGTGACCGTTTGCAATAGCGGTATCCCTGACCCTTGATATATGCCATCTCCTCGAAATTTTCCGGGATGGCCGGCGTGTAAATTACAAATGTCCCCGGAATGTCTCCCGGGATTTCCGATATATTGCTTTCGTAGTGGATTCTAATGCCTTCTGCCTCAAGTTCCCTTGTCAGAGTGGACGGCGTACGGTCGTATCCCGATACGTGTAGTCCCTTGTTGTTGAAATACCGTGCGAGGGCGCTCATTCCGATTCCCCCGATTCCAATCAGATAAACATTCTTGAAATCCATTATCTTATAAGTTTAATTACTTCATCTGCGATTTTTTCGGCTGCGTCCGCCTTCCCCAGACTGAGTATATTGTGTTCGAGCGACGCTATCTTTGCCTGGTTTGACGCTATATCTTCGACAACCGACATCAGTTTCTCCCGTGCCTCGGCATCCCTGACCATTACGGCTGCATCCTTTTTCACCAGAGCCATCGCGTTATGCGTCTGATGATCTTCTGCAACCATCGGTGAAGGTACGAAAATTGTCGCTTTCCCCGCACAACAAAGTTCGGAGATTGTTCCCGCGCCCGCTCTGGAGACGACAAGATCGGATGCGGCGTAGGCCAGATCCATCCTCTTTATGAAATCCGTACAGAAAACGTTGGATGCCTCGTGGCGGGAAAGGAATTCGTCAATCTCTTCCTTGTAAAATTTCCCGCATTGCCAGATTATCTGGAAAGGTTTCCTGTCTCCACCGTTCTCGATGAAGGATTTCATCACTTCATTGAGAGTGCGGCAACCAAGGCTTCCTCCGACCACGAACACGGTTGACTTTTCAGGATTCAGGCCGTAAAATTCACGTCCTTCCTTTCTGCTCTCCGGAGTGGTCTTCCCGATTTCTCCCCGGATGGGGTTGCCTGTCAGGATTATTTTCTGCTCCGGGAAGAACTTTTCCATACCTTCGTAAGCAGTGCAGATTCTCTTCGCCCGTCTGGAAAGAATTCTGTTGGTAAGTCCCGCGTATGAGTTCTGTTCTTGTATCAGACAGGGGATTCCCATTGAGGAGGCGGCCCATAAGAGAGGGGCGCTTGCATATCCTCCCACACCCACAGCAACGTCGGGATTGAAATCCCTGATGATTTTCCTTGCCTTGCGCAGGCTTGAAAGCACCTTGAACGGCAACAGAAGATTACTCGGACTCAGACTTCTCCTGAGCCCCGCTACGGGGAGTCCGATTATCCTGTAACCGGCTGCCGGAACCTTCTCCATCTCCATTTTTCCGGCTGCCCCCACGAACAGTATCTCTGCATCGGGGCACGCTTTACGGATGGCTCCGGCAATGGATATTGCCGGGAAAATATGTCCTCCGGTACCGCCGCCGCTAATTATTATCTTCGGGTTTGATTTCATTGTTTCCTATCTGTTGGTTTTCTACGCTCAGTCGTGAAGCCTCCATCATATCCTGCTTGTCAAGTTGTTTGTTCACGGAAAGGATTATCCCCACAGCCCCGCTCATCGCAAGATAGGCGGTACCTCCGTGGCTGACCAGAGGAAGTGTCTGCCCGGTTATCGGAATCAGTCTGACGTTGACCAGAATATGGATGAATGCCTGTACGATTATCATATAGGCAAGACCTGTCACTAATGCGGAGGTGAAACTCGTCTTGCAACGTGTGGTCAGCCGTATGCATCGGAACAGCAGGACTATGTAAAGAGCGATGATCAGGCTTCCCCCCATAAGTCCGTATTCTTCCACTATGAATGCGAAGATGAAGTCCGAAAACGCCATTGAAAGCGAATATCTCTGTGTGCTGTTGCCGGGACCCTTGCCGAAAAGACCTCCTTCGGAAATGGCTACCATCGCATTCTCGCTCTGTCGCTTGCTCTCTTTGTCAACCTCTTCCTCCTCATCTGTCCTGAAACTCTCAAATCGGCTTTCGACAGTGCCGAAGCGGTTGAAAATCTTGCCGACGGGAGTGTCGAGCTTTTCCTGGCTGCCCTTGAATGCCACGGTGTAAATTCCGTACATCAATCCTCCCGCCAAAAGAATCACGCCCATCATCGCGAAGATATATTTCCATCTGATTTCCATAAAGATAAGCACAAGCATACTGATGCCACCCACCAGAAGAGTGGAGGAAACGCTGTTCGAGACGATCAGGCCGCATACGGCGAATATCGGAAGGGCAATCTTGAGAAAGAAATCCTTGTAGGTGTCGAGGCTGTCCTCCCATTTCTCAATTGCACGGGCGAGGTAGAGCACCATACCTACTTTTGCAAACTCGAAAGGTTGGATTGTATGGGATGCAATCTTGATTCCCCTCACGGCTCCGTTGATTCTTGCCTGAAAAGGAGGGATATAGAGCATCAGCAGCATTGCCACGCAGATGCCGAAATAGACGAATGCCAGATTCCTGTACCATCTCATCGGAATGAGGTAGCATATGAAAAGGGCGCTCAATCCGACAAGGACGGATTTTATCTGTTCCAGGAAGATAACAAGTTTTGACGTGCCCTGGGAACTGGCAAGAAAACTGCTTGATGAAAAGACGGCGACAACGGAGATCAGCGCGAACATCACGACTGTCATCCAGATCACCTTGTCTCCCTTTATGCTGAATGCTCCCATAGCGTTGCCTTACAGTTTCCTTACGGCCTCCTTGAATTGTCTTCCCCTGTCCTCGTAGTTCTTGAAAAGGTCAAATGATGCACAGCAGGGGCTCAGAAGCACGGTATCTCCTTCGCTGGCCAGTTCGGCGCATTTGGCGACACATTCGGCCGCGCTGCTTGTCTGGGCGACGACCTTGTCCCCGAAGAAATCCATAATCTTGCGGTTGTCCGTCCCGAGGCATACGATTGCCTTGACCTTCTCCCTGACAAGGTCCGCTATCGGTTGGTAATCATTGCCTTTGTCAGTACCCCCGAGTATCAGGATGGTGGGGGAGGTCATACTTTCGAGAGCATACCAGGTCGAGTTGACGTTGGTTGCCTTCGAGTCGTTGATATACAGGACGCCGCCGACGGAGAGAACCTTTTCCATACGGTGCTCGACTCCCTGAAAGGTGGTGAGACTCTGGCGGATGGATTCATTGGAAACGTTCATCACCTTTCCGGCAATGGCCGCCGCCATCGAGTTGTAAACGTTGTGACGGCCCTTGAGGGACAGGTCACTTACAAACATATCGAAACAGTCCCCTTCGTAGGAAACGTGCATCACCCCGTCTTCCACGTAAGCACCGTCGGTAACCTTTCCCGTCTGACTGAAGGGAAGCATTTTTGCCTTGACAACGATTTTCTGAAGTTCCCCGATTGTGACTTCGTCATCAGAACAGAAGATGAAACAGTCGTCCGGATTCATATTGCGGGTAATCCTGAACTTCGCGTTTATGTAATTCTGAAAGCAGTGGTCATAACGGTCAAGATGATCCGGAGTGATGTTCATCAGCACTGCGATGTCGGCCTTGAAATCGTACATTCCGTCCAGTTGGAAACTGCTAAGTTCCAAAACATATATGTCGTGTTTGCAGGTCGCGACCTGATAGGCGTAACTCTGCCCGATGTTTCCTCCGAGACCGACGTCCAACCCCGCATTCTTCAGCAGATAATATATGAGGGAGGTGGTTGTCGTCTTGCCGTTGCTTCCGGTGATGCAGATTTTTCTGGCGGTATCATAGTATCCCGCGAACTCGATTTCTGATATGACGGAGATTTCCTTGTCACGCAATGCCTTGACAAGGGGAGCTGTCTCCGGGATTCCGGGGCTTTTGATTACAAGGTCGGCGTTAAGTACCAGCGCCTCGGTGTGCCCGCCCTCTTCGAATGGTATTTTCCATTCGTCCAGTGTGTTCTTGTATTCTTCCTTCAGATGCCCGCTATCTGTAAGGAACGTGTCAAATCCCTTGACCTTTGAGAGGACCGCGGCCCCGACGCCGCTTTCACCGCCTCCAAGAATGACAACTCTTTTGTTCATCGTATCTTAAGTGTAACGATTGTGAATACTGCAAGCAATATGGAAACTATCCAGAACCGCACTACGATTCTGTTTTCCGGCTGTATCTTTTTGGGATGCTGAAGGAGAGCATCCGGATTTTCTTTTTGATAATGGTGGTGCAGGGGAGCCATCCTGAAAATTCTGACACCTGTCCCTGTCTTCTTCTTCGTGTATTTGAAATAGACTCTCTGGGCCATTACGGAGAGACTCTCAACCAGAAAAATGCCGCACAGGATAGGCAGGAGAAGCTCTTTCCTGATGAGTACTGCCATCACTGCGATAATGCCTCCCAGAGCAAGGCTGCCCGTGTCACCCATAAATATCTGGGCGGGGAAGCAATTGTACCATAGAAAACCGAGCAAGGCTCCCACGAAGGCGACGCTGAATACCGTAACCTCGCCGACATCCGGCAGGTGCATTATGTTCAGGTATTCCGCAATTCCGGTATGACCTGACAGGTAGGCCAGAATACCGAGAGACGCTCCGACAACCGCGCTCACTCCTGTGGTGAGGCCGTCCATTCCGTCGGCCAGATTCGTGCCGTTGGAGCACGCCGTGATTATGAAGGCGATTATCAGCACATACAGGACTCCCTGCAATGCCCGCACTATCGGTCCGCTTCCCGGAATAAGCCATTTGTAGTCAAACTCGTTGCCTTTGAAAAAAGGTATTGTGGTGTGGCTGTAACTGATTCCCTGCTCGGAAGTCAGATACAGGGTGGCCCCGACGACAAGGCCAAGGGCCAGCTGAGCAACGAGTTTGGCTTTCGGACTGAGTCCGTCCTTGTTCTTTTTGAAAACCTTGATATAGTCATCGGCAAATCCCAGCAGTCCAAGCCATATTGTAGTGACAGTGAGAAGTATGATATTCGTGTTGGAAAGGTCGCAGAACAGCAGTGTGGGAATCAGCACCGAAATTATGATTATCACCCCGCCCATCGTAGGTGTGCCCTTTTTTTGCAATTCACCTTCAAGTCCGAGGTCACGTACGGTTTCACCAATTTGTCTCTTCCTCAGGTAATTGATGGTCTTGTTTCCCAACAGCCAGGCGGACAGGATGGCGAAGACGGCGCAGCACAGGCTTCGGAAGCTGATGTATTGCATCAGGCCGATGCCGGGAAAGTCATATCCCAATCCTTTCAGATATTCAAACAGATGGTAAAGCATATTCTACAGACTTAATTCTTTAAACGTTTCATCAATTGCCTCCCTGTCACTGAAGTGGCTTTTGTTTCCTCCGATGATCTGATAATCTTCGTGCCCCTTGCCTGCCACCAGAATCACGGCTCCTACCGGTGCCGTCATTATCGCGGTGCGGATGGCTTCTCTTCTGTCCGTGATGAAAATGGCTTTTGCTCGGCCCTTCGTGTCAAGACCCGTCTTTATGTCGGCAATTATGGCTTCCGGCTCCTCAAATCTGGGGTTGTCGGACGTGACCACCACGCGGTCGGCATACCTGACTGCGATTGCTCCCATTTCAGGACGTTTGGTCTTGTCCCGGTTTCCTCCGCATCCGAAGACGCAGATAAGCTCCCTTTCCCGACAGGTGTCACGGAGGGTCTTCAAGACATTCTCAAGAGCATCCGGCGTATGGGCGTAATCCACAACCGCCGTTATGTCTTTCCCTCCCCGCAAACACTCAAGACGCCCCGAAACCGGACCGAGTGCGCTCATATTGACCAGAATGTCCTCCTTCTCCGCTCCCAGCATCACGGCAGCGCTGTACACGGCCAGGAGATTGTAAGCATTGTGGGCTCCGATGAAACGGCTCCAAAGTCGTTTGCCGTCCATCTCAATCTCCATCCCCTCTATGCTTTCCTCTATTATCTTGCAATTGAAATCGGCCAATGTCCGGCAGGAGCAGGTGATCTTCCTCGCCCTGGTGTTCTGAAGCATCAGGCTTCCGTTCCGGTCGTCGATATTGCTGATTGCGAAGGCTCCGGCCGGGAGGTCGTCGAAAAACCTCTTCTTGCAGTCGCGATATGCTTCGAATGTCTTGTGATAATCAAGATGATCGTGCGTCAGATTGGAAAATATGCCGCCTGCGAACTGCAATCCGGCAATTCTCTGCTGGTCAATGGAATGTGAGCTGACTTCCATAAAACAGTATCCGCAACCTTTTTCCACCATTTCGGCGAGCAGGCTGTTGAGGCTTACGGGGTCCGGGGTGGTGTGGTCGGCCTCCCTTCTCTCCGTGCCTATGTAATTTTCTATTGTGGAGATCAGTCCGCAACAATATCCCAGTCTCATAAAGAGATTGTAGAGAAGCGTCACTGTAGTGGTCTTGCCGTTGGTACCGGTGATGCCCACCAGATTGAGCTTGGATGAAGGGTTTCCGAAGAAGTTGGATGCCGCAAGAGCGAGAGCGCTGCGGCTGTCCTTGACAACGATGAGGGTGCAGAAGCCGGGAAGCGGCTCGGCAGGCTCTTCTTCGCAGATTACTGCAGCGGCCCCGTTTCCGGCGGCGGTCCCGATATATTTGTGGCCGTCAGCCTCAACGCCCCTTATCGCAACGAACAGCATCCCGGGGGTGCATTTGCGGGAATCGAAAGTTATTCCGGACACCTCCGCTTCAAGAGACCCCTTCACGGCTACCGTATCAATGCCTGCAAGTATGTCAAGAATCTTTGCTTCCATTTTCGCTCAATGTCAATATTATTGTATTGGAAGTGCTGTCCTTCAGCACCTGTTTTGTCACCTTGCCCTTGCCTGAGCATAGAACGTTGTACCCTTCTTTCTCCAGAATGGACAAGGCGTCCTTCAGCCCGAGTCCGTGGACATCGGGAATTCCGCATTCCGTCTTGTCAATGCAGGTCTCTTTTGCAGGCGCTTGAAGAACCGCCTTCTCTTCCATTGGGGCGAACCAGTTGGTGGATGATGCATAGACCTGCTCCGCTATTTCGCGGAAGACAGGGCCGCACCAGGTGGCTCCGTAGAAATTTGCGTGTGTCGGTTCCGAATAGACCACCGCAATCATGCTGTATTTCGGGGCTTCGTATGGAAATATGCCCACAAATGTAGCCTGGTGCATTTTCCTGCCCTGGCGGTCCTGATACGACCCGGTGCCCGGGAATACTATACGTGCAGTGCCGGTTTTGCCGGCAACGTTGACGGGACAGCCCTTGAATACCCAGTATCCGGTTCCCCCCTCGTGCTCGACAACCCCGCGCATAGCCTCTCTTACCATTGCCGCCGTTTCCGGTTTGCATACGGTCGCCAGAACTTCGGGAGGGAATTCCTGTATGATGGTCCCGTCCTTCTGATAATTCCTGATCAGGTGGGGGCGTACCATCACTCCGTTGTTGGCCAGAGCGTTATAGAAATTCAAAGTATGCAGGGGAGTGATTTCGACAGTGTATCCCATACCGATTTGAGGCAGGTCGGCAGGACTCCACGACCTGTTCTTGGTTGACTTGATGTTGGCGTGGTTGAATCCTTTCAACTCGAAGGGGAAGTCCTTGGTGATGTGGAGAGTGTTGGTCAGATAGTCCATGAACCGGTCCGGGTCCGCACTGTAATATCTTGCCGCCAGCATCCTGAAGACGTTGTTGGAAGATATTTCAAAGCCTCTTCTCACAGTGATGGTGGAGCCGTATTTGTCCAGATAATGGTCCGTGAAAACGCGTTTGCCGTAGTTCCAGTTTACGCGGGCGGGGACTTCGTCATTAATGTCCAGATTTTGCTCTTCAATCATACAGGTCAACGTGGCTGCCTTGAATACCGATCCCGGCTCACCCTTTCTGCCGATGGCATAATTCATGGTCTCATCGAATCCGCCCTTGCCGTCTTTTTCAAGATTGACCATCGCCTTGATTTCACCGGTTGCAACCTCCATGAGCACGACTGTACCGGCGTGGAGCTCATTGGTTTTGTTGAGAGTCTTCATCAGGGCTGTCTGGGCGATGTCCTGCATATCGACATCGATGGTAATCTGTACGTCGGTTCCGTTGACGGGAAGAATGGTCTCGCGCTCCAGGTCGACAATCCAGTTGTTGCCTTCGGTGAGTCTGATGGGCCGCATCCCGTCTTTCCCACGGAGGATGCTGTCACAGAATCCTTCAATCCCCACGTTGGGCTTTTGGGTCCTGTCCTTGAGATAACCCAGTGTCCTGAATCCGAGCCTGCCGTAAGGGTAGGTCCGATGGTCCACCTTCTCGAACTGGACTCCGCCCCGGCGCTGTCCGGCCCTGAACAGGGGGAACTGCGAAACCTCTTTCATCTGCTGATAGGTCAGAAGCCTCTTGTTCACATACAGGAACCTTTTTCCCGCGGCCCTTGCTTCCACAAGCATCCGTCTGTACTCGGATGCCTTCTTGTCCTTGTAGAAATCTGAGAGGCATTTGGAAAGTTCGTCCACGTTGTTCTGGAAAAGGGTGTCTTCGGATTGTCTGGGGTCGAAGGCGAGGCGGTATTCGGGAATGGAGAAAGCCAGATACCTGCCGTCGGAAGCAATGATGCTGCCTCTCGTGCATTCGAGGACAAGGGTGTCGAGAGTCTTCTTCACGAGACTTCGGTCCGTGGGTTTGTTCACGAACTGCAAATCGATTATCTTGGCCACGGAACCGATGGCCAGAAGAATGACTGTCACGTACGATATGCCCAATGCTCTCAGATTCGCTCTCATTCTTCCTCTTTTTTGATTACGATTCTTTTGGGAGGGCAGGCCGGTGCCTTCAGTTTTGAACTGTAACTCTCCAGCATTCTGTTTACGGTTGAACGGCTGTCCATTCCGATATAGTTGAGTTCGGTTTGGTGGTAATGTATCCTGAGTTCTTCAAGTTTCCTTTCGTTGTTCTTGATTTTCACCATATCGTTCTCGACGGTCAGACTCCAGGCAATCAGCGCGCTTATCAGCAGGAATATGTAGCAGACGAGACCGAGAGACTTGTCAAGCCCCAATTTGAGCACGACATCACCGCTGAGCACCTTGCCCAACCGGTTGATGCCTTTTGCCGCCCATTTCCTGATATCAGGTTTCTTCATATCTTCTGTGCCACTCTGAGTTTCGCGCTGCGGGCTCTGGGGTTATTCAAAATCTCCTCCTCATCGGGAACGACAGGTTTTCTGTTCACCATACGGTAGGGGGAACCGCCCCGGCCCCTGATATCTCTCTCCACAAGGCCTTCGGCGTTTCCGGCCTTGAAAAAATTCTTGACAATCCTGTCTTCCAGCGAATGATACGTTATTACGGCAAATATGCCGCCCGGCTTCAGTGATTTGCAGCCCCCCTGCATCAGTCCGCAGAGAGAGGCCATCTCGTGATTGACCTCTATTCTGAGAGCCTGATAGACTTTAGCGAGATATTTGCTTCTTCCAGCCTTGGGGACAACGGCTTCGATGGCTTTGTCGAGATCTCCGGTCGTATGTATGGGCGAAACCTCCCTTGCCTGACAGATGAGGCGTGCAACCTTCCTGCTGCCTTCCACTTCGCCGTACAGATGGAGAATGTCGTCCAATTGATCTTCGCTGTATCCGTTCACAATGTCTTCTGCGTTTTTGCCGCCCCGCGTGTTCATCCTCATATCGAGCGGAGCGTCAAATCTGAAGGAAAACCCCCTTTCCCCAGTGTCAAACTGGTGGGAGGATACCCCAAGATCCGCCAAAATCCCGTCAACTTTTCCGTAGCCGTTGAACTTCAGATAATTGTGTATGAATCTGAAGTTTCCGTGTACGGGGATGACCCTTCTGTCGTCCGGGGCGTTCTTCAGCGCATCCTCGTCCTGATCGAAAATCACAAGCCTCCCTTCGCCTCCCAGTCTTGACAGAATTGCGGCGCTGTGTCCTCCTCCTCCGAAGGTGGCGTCAACATATACGCCATTGCTTCGGACGGTCAATGCTGAAACGCTTTGGCTCAGCAGGACAGGGGTGTGATAGGTTGACATTCGGGCCCCTCCTATCCTAAAATCTTCTCAGCCAGAGCCACGAAGTTTTCGCTGCTCAACCTGGATGATTCATATATGTCTTTCGACCAGACTTCGATGATGTGATTGTTGCCCGCAAAAATGACCTCTTTCCCTATTCCGGCCTGAGCCATCAATTCCTTGGGAATTGTCACCCTTCCGAGTTTGCCGTCGGGTTCTACGACGGCGGTGTCGCGCATATACTCGCGCCAGAATTGCGCGTGCTCCTTGTTGAAGAAGTTGAGCTTCTTCCTGACTTCCTCGCTCTCGGCTTCCCATTGCGCATAGGCATACATCTCAAGGCAAGGGGAGAAGAGGGATTTCTTGACCACGAACCTGAGGTCCGCACCCTCTCCAAGCGCACATTTGAAGGCGG
The DNA here is from genome assembly GCA_018064445.1 of Candidatus Cacconaster equifaecalis. Taxonomy (GTDB): domain Bacteria; phylum Bacteroidota; class Bacteroidia; order Bacteroidales; family UBA932; genus Cacconaster; species Cacconaster equifaecalis. Next base: position 23,656 of record JAGHVE010000161.1, on the reverse strand, counting down.
AGGGGAGAATCAGTCTCCCCTTGTCGTCAACTTTAGCTTTGTAACAGCCGATGAACATTGCCTTCGAATAATGTATCGTGATTGTGATATGCAACACAAAGGTAGTATTATTTTTTCCACTTTCTTCCAAATTTTTACATTTTTTTCCACAATTTTATCAACCGGCGCAAAAACACAGGAGGTCGGGAAATTTCCCGGCCTCCTGTGGCTTGAGATATGTTTTGAAATTCTAGTTGCCCAACTTGCAACCGGGGAAGATGCATTCCAGCGATCCGGTGAAGAATAGAACGGCAAAAGCGACAACAATCACTATGAGAATTCCCCAGAACCACTTCTTCCAGGCGGGAACTTTCTTCAGCGCGTAGGGGTCATACAGATTGAGTTTGGGATAGTGTGCCGTCTTTGTCAGGCTGGCTCCGAACTTGGTGTTGACAATCGCAGTGGAGTTGATGGCCCATCCGTTGGCATTGAGGACGGGCCCCAGATTTCTCTTACGCAGCTTGAGATATGCAATAATCATCGAAGGTCCGGAAATCAGAAGCATTATCGCCAGGATGGAGAGAGGCATCTGCCACCAGGAGAGTTTCAAGAACTTTGTCAGCGCTGCCACAAGGAATGAGCCGATGTAGCCCAAAGCCATGCCGATGGCTGCAAAGATGCCGCAGAACTTGGCGATGTCAAAGGCCTGCTTCTTTCCGCCATCTGCTTTCTGGCCTTCTGCGGAGGCCACCTGTGCGGACGAATCCGTCGCGGCGGAGGTCAGATTGTCGAAACTCTTGCTCTCCTTGTTCGCGGCGAACTTGTTGATCTGGCTTTCACACCAGTTGAAGAACCTTCGGTACGGACTCCACATAGCCTGACGTATGCTGATGGGATTCTCCACGATTTTCGTGACGGTGGCGTCCCAGTCAAGGCCGTCCCTGTCATAATAGACGGCATTGGTGCCGACCCTGATCCGGTTTATGTTGCCTTCAGTCATCACCGCGACAATCTTGATGGTCTCTCCCTTGACTTTGGAGACACAGTCACAGTATATCAGGAACATTCCGCTGAGATTGGCCATATCGGCGTGCTTGCCCATATCCGCGACCTTCACGCAAAGCTCGCAGGCCCGCTGGTCTATGAAAAGGACTCCGGATTGGAAGATTGCGGGGCGGATTTTACGGTAGAAGTCTTTCAGGGACACGTAGTTGTTCAGGAAGGTGTAAAGATGCGCGGTGAGCAGGACGAATTTTTCCAGAGGGGCTATGAACGCACGCTCTTCAGCCAGGGAGCCGTCAAGGACTTCGGCGCTTGCCGCCGCGATTTCGGCCTTGCGTGAGGTGTATGAGTCAATTTTCTCTGAAACGGATTTCCACTGCTCCTCCGTGATTGAGGCTGCTCCGGGGAACTCCTCGTCAAGGACCAGAGTCCTGAAAGATTCGAAAGCCGCTTTCCAGGAAGGGTTGATGCCTTGAAGGAGAGGTAGTTCCAACTTTTCAGAGGGCCTTGCGATGGGTTGGACCGCAATCTTGTCGGCACAACCGGAGAGATTCTCTCCGCTGATTGCGGCTATGCTGTCGACGGATACGTCAAGAACTCCGTTGCAGTCGGCGTCGAACTGAACCAGGTTGCACCTTACGAAAAAGTCGTCAACCTTTCCGCGGATGGCCTGGAATGCCGCGGCGGCATCATCACTTTTTTCGGCGTAAGGGGCGTTGAGTGTCTCCTTCTTGATGGCGGCCTCCTTCACCGCAGCGCATTTGAGGTCTATGCCGGCGATATATTCCTGAACGTCTGCGTCGCAGATTGACGATTTGTCCTTCGACAGGGACTCCAGCATCTTTCTTGCGGCCCGGGCAAGCTCCGCTCCTTCGGGATTGTCGGAGTTGATTTCATCAATACCGATTTCCGGATTGTCGTCAAGCAGTCTGTCGGGGTTTTTCAGTACGGACGTGATCCAATTCGAAGCGGCGATGACTTCGTTGATTCTTATCTTTCCGTCATTGTCCGTATCCAGAATCTCCATAAACCTCCGGTTGAATTCCAGGCCGGTCGTGGGACAACTGAGCACTGTCCAAAGTTTCTGGTCGAGTTCGCCAAGGTGGGCGATGTCTTCTCCGCTTTCCACGGCAATGCGGACCGCTCCTCCGAGGGAGCTGTATTTCCATTTGTATCCTGTAGTATTGGCCATAATGTGTGTGGTTATATCAGATTATCAAACAAATGTAATCATTTTTTTCGTATGATGTTCAGTCCGTCCCGCAGGGGAAGAATGAAGTTTTCGACGCGGTCGTCTTCTGCGACGATGCGGTTGAATTCCTCTATCCCCTGTGTCTGGGGGTCGCGGGCCCCGCATTCCTCATAAACTTTCCCGTCCCACAGAACATTGTCGGCAATTATGTAGCCGCCGCTGCGGACCTTGTCAATCACTTCGCTGTAGTACAGTGCGTACTCCCTCTTGTTGGCGTCGATGTATGCGAGGTCGTAGGTTGCGTCAAGTCCCGGGATGAGGGCTCCGGCATCTCCGAAAATCAGGTTGATTCTCTCCGAGACGCCTGCCCGGGCAAAACCCTCCCTGATAAGGTCTTCGAGTTCGTCGTTGATTTCGATGGAATCCAGCAGGGCCCCTTCCCTGAGGGCGGAGGCAATGCAGATGGATGAGTATCCGGTAAAGACGCCGAGTTCCAGAACACGTGAGGGGGCCAGCATAAGAGTGATGTGGTGGAGCAGTGCTCCCACCTGCCGCCCCGACAGCATCCTTGCGTGGTTGGTCCGGAGGTGAGTCTGCCTTTCCAGCCAGTCGAGAGCAGGGGAGACCGGGGTGGAATTTTCCGCCAGATATCTGTCGAGAGCGTCCATTGCTATTTGTATATGAGTCTGGACAGCCTCTCCGGAGAGAACAGAGTCCGGGCCGCATTCTGAAGCCGATCTGCGGAGATGGCATTGATTTTCGAGCGTACCTCCTCGTCCGGCATTATGCGCCCGAATACCGTCATACTCTTCCCGATGGCCAGAGCCTGTGCTTCTCCGTTGTCGGAAGATATTGCAAGCTGTCCCAGAAGCTGTTTTTTTGCGGCGGCCAGTTTCTTGTCCGGCACGGGGGTGGACCGCAGTTTCTCCAGTTCTCCGTAAATCAGTTCAAGGCATTTTTCGGTGTTCTGCTTTTCGCATCCGAAGTAGATGAGCATCGACCCGGTGTCGGCGAACGGGACATATATCGATTCCACGGTATAGACAAGCGCGTTCTTTTCTCTCAGCAGCTGGTTGAGGATGGAGTTCGTGGCTGGGCCTCCGAGCATATTGGAGAGCAGAATCAGCGTCAGCCTGTCCTCATCATAATAGGAATAGGCGGAGGCGCCGATTATGCAGTTGGTCTGATGGTTCTTCTTGGATATTTCGCTGATGAACGCAGTGCCCGCCGAGAGGCTGCCCCCTTCCAGGGCCGGAGAGACTGCCGGTGACGGTTCATACCCGTCGGGAACATATCTCCGTATCGATTCGGCGACGATTTTTTCAGCCCTCTGCTGGGTGATGTTCCCAGTGATGGAGATGCACATCGTCTCCGGCCTGAAGTTTGTCCGCGTGTATGCCTTCAGGTCGGCGGACCTGATTTTTCTCAGGCTTGCGGCACTTCCCAATATGGGTCTTGCGAGGGGATGCTCTCCATAGAGCATTTTTTCGAAATCGTCAAAAATGCAGTCGGACGGGGAGTCCTTGTACATATTGATTTCATCGATGATGACCTGGCGTTCCTTGTCAAGTTCATTTTCGAGGAACGATGAGGTGAAGGCCATCTCCATCATAAGGTCCACGGCTTTTGACGTGTCCTCCTTGAGTACGGCGGAATAGATGACTGTCTCCTCCTTGGTCGTGTATGCGTTCAACTCTCCTCCGAGCAGTTCCAGGCGGTCGCTGATTTCCTGCGGGGTGCGGCGGGCAGTGCCCTTGAAAAGCATATGTTCGGTCATATGGGCGATTCCGCTCTTCCCCTTCGGCTCGTTTCTGGTACCCGATTTGATGGTCAGCGCGCTGTATGAAACCGGAGACGGCGTCCGTTTGAGCACCATCTTCAATCCGCAATCGAATGTCTTTGTAAAAATCATACTGCGAAGTTACTCTTTTTTTGACTATATTTGTAAGTTATGGAACAATTCATAGTCTCGGCCAGGAAATACAGGCCGTCAAGTTTTGAAACGCTGCTCGGACAGCAGACAATCGCCAGAACCCTCAAGAACTCGATTCAGAGGGGGCAGCTGGCTCACGCTTATCTGTTCTGCGGCCCCCGTGGGGTGGGCAAGACGAGCGCTGCCAGAATTTTTGCCAGGACAATCAACTGTTCCAATCCGGGGCCGGACCTAGAACCCTGCGGGGAGTGCGAGTCCTGCCGCTCTTTCGCCGAGAACAGGTCTTACAGTATCCACGAACTCGATGCCGCATCGAACAATTCGGTCGAGGATATCCGTGCCCTTACCGAGAAGGTGAGGATTCCTCCTCAGGTCGGAAAGTACAGCGTCTATATAATAGATGAGGTGCATATGCTCTCCCAGGCCGCATTCAATGCATTTCTCAAGACTCTTGAGGAACCCCCGGCGCACGCGATATTCATCCTCGCCACGACAGAAAAGCACAAGATTCTTCCCACCATCCTCTCCCGCTGCCAGACATACGACTTCAACCGTATCTCCATCGAGGATATGGTGACCAATATGAAAAGCATTGCAGCCGGGGAGGGAATAGAAATCAGCGAGGATGCGATGCACGTGATAGCGCGGAAAGCCGACGGCGCGATGAGGGACGCCCTCACTCTGTTTGACCAGACGGTCGCATTCTGCGGCAGGAAGGTGACATACGAACAGGTCATCAGCAATCTGAACGTTCTTGACTACGAGTATTATTTCCGGATGACTGACAGTTTCCTCGCCGGGGATTACACGTCGGCGATGCTCCTGCTTGACGAGATTCTCTCCAAGGGCTTCAATGCGCAGGGCTTCGTGGCCGGGCTCAGTTCGCATTTCAGGGATTTGATAATATCCGGCAACAAGGCCGCCAGGACTCTGGTCGAGCTTTCGCCGTCGGCTGTCGCGAAATATGAGGAATATTGCAAAAAATGCACTCCGGCATTTCTTTTCGAGGCTCTCAAGATTACCAATGCCTGCGACGCCGCATACAGGCAGAGCGGCAATCCCAGATTGCTCATAGAGTTTGCGCTGATGCGGATATGCGCCCTCAGCGGTGCGTTCGCCTCTTCTTCAGCGGCGAAAGCCCCTGCAATTCAACCCGTGGCAGCGCAGCAGCAGGTTGTGGCTCCAGCTTCAGCTCCCGCTCCGGCGGCGGCTCCTGAAAAGAAAGCCGGGATTTCGGGGCTGTCCATCAAGGCTGTGATGCAGCAGGCCGCGATGCAGACACCGGCACCGAAACAGGAACAGGCTCCGAAAGAGGACGTTCCTTTGGAAGCAGGGTCTCTCGCTACTGCTTGGGAGGCTCTTGCAAAGAGTGAATCAAGTCGTCCGAGCCTTTCAGCCGCGCTGGCAAAGGCCGTGACCAGGATAGAAGAAGATTCAAACATTGTCTTTGAGGTTGGGAATCAGGCTCAGAAGGAGTGGATAGAGCACAACTGTCTCCATCGTCTTGAAAATTTCCTCAGGGTCCGGCTCTCCAACGGGAACATCAGGTTGAGGGTGGCGGTTCCTGAAGTGACCGAAAGCACCGCCGCAGCCCTGCACATGCCTTCCGACAAGGTGGATTATCTCAACCGCAATTCAGAGGAATTCAGGCATTTGAGGGATGATTTCAAACTGGAGACATCGTAAAGGAATTGGACTATGAAACTGTACAGTGAACATCTTGTAAAGAAATATGGCAAACGCACGGTTGTGAAGGATGTCTCAATCGAGGTTGAGCAGGGGGAGATTGTGGGGCTTCTGGGACCCAACGGTGCAGGAAAGACAACCAGTTTCTATATGATTACGGGCCTTGTAAAGCCGAACGGAGGGAAGATTTTCCTTGATGACGAGGAGATAACGATGCTTCCGATGTACCGCAGGGCTCAGAAGGGAGTGGGATATCTGGCACAGGAGGCGTCCGTGTTCAGGACGATGAGCGTGGAGAACAATATACTGTCCGTTATGGAGATGGCCGGATTTGACAGGAATTACAGATATGAGAGGCTCGAGTCCCTTCTTGATGAATTCGGACTTCAGAAAGTCCGCAAGAGTCTGGGAATCCAGCTCTCGGGAGGAGAACGCCGCCGATGCGAGATTGCGCGGGCACTGGCAATCAACCCCAAGTTCATCCTTCTCGACGAGCCGTTCGCCGGGGTGGACCCCATCGCCGTGGAGGATATCCAGCATATCATCGCAAAGTTGAAGACCAAGAACATCGGAATAATCATAACCGACCACAACGTCCACGAGACACTGGCCATCACCGACAGGGCGTACCTTCTGTATGAGGGTACAATTCTTGAGAGCGGAACGGCCGAACAGCTTGCCAACAATCCCGAAGTGCGCAAGAAATACCTCGGTCAGAACTTCGAACTCCGCAAGGCCGTCCTTCACGACAGACCTCAGGACCTGTAACTGCTACTCCATTATGAACATCCTGTCGAAATGGGTGACTTTGAGGATTTTGGAGATGCGTTTGTCATCCTTTATAAAAAAGCAGGAGATATGAAACATAAGGTTTCCGTCAGATTTATGATGATGTGCGTGCTTATGACAGTATGCCTCATCTCATCCAACCTGTTTACAACGAAGGTGTTTACACTCTGGGGGCTGGTCCTCACGGGAGACCTCCTCATTTTCCCGGTATCATACATAATCAACGATTGCATTTCGGAAGTATACGGATATCGCTTGGCGCGTTTCTCCATCTGGGTCGCATTCCTGATGAACTTCTTCGTTGTCGCCGTGGCACAGGCAGTCGTCATTATTCCGGGAGCCGGTTTCTGGGATGGAGGAGAACACTTCAACTACATCTTCAGGATGGAGATCAAGGTCGCTCTGGCATCCTTTGCCGCATTCTTTGCCGGTTCAACGGTCAATGCCACGGTGATGAGCCTGATGAAAAGAGCCTCGAAGGGTAGATATTTTCCCCTGAGAGCTATTGTCTCATCCATAGCCGGAGACCTTACGGATTCATTGATATTTATGCCGATAGTATTCTGGGCCGTCGGTTTCCGGAGGCTTGTTCTGATGATTGTCTGCCAAGTACTGGCTAAACTGGTGTATGAAGCCGTTCTTTTACCGTTGACTCAACACGTCGTGAAAGTACTTAAGAACAAAGAAGCCCTGGATGTCATTGATGAAGATATCTCTTATAACCCTTTCCACATTCTGGACATATAAGATCATCGGCCGAACACTTTGTCTACAATCATCGCGATTGCGCAGTCGGAGGTGACGTTGCAGGCTGTGCCGAAACTGTCCATAACGATATAGAGCGTGATTGTCAGAGCCTGACAGGAAGCATCGAAGCCAAGCACGGCCTCAAGGACACCCAATGCCGCCATAACCATTCCTCCGGGGACTCCCGGAGCGGCAACAGCCGTAACGGCCATCAACAATATGAACTGAAGGAGAAGTTCAAAGGAAAAGGACATATCCTGCATCAGCATAATGGCAACGGCAGATGCCACCACTTTCATCATTGAACCCGGCATATGGATTGTGGCGCACAAGGGGACTGAGAAGTTGCTCACCGGCTCGCTGATACCGCATTTGCGGACGCAGGAGAGAGTAACCGGAATGGTGGCTGCGCTACTCGATGTTCCCAAGGCGGTCAGATATGCCGGAAGCATCCTGAACAGGCATTTGAAAGGATTCCTGTGGGAAATGAGCGAAGACACACAGAACAGGACTATCAACCAGACGAGGCTCATCGCAAAAATCACGACAATGATTTTTGCAAAAACCCTCATTACCGGGACTGCCTCTCCGGTGTATGTCATCTTGAGAAAGATACCGAATATATATAGGGGCAGGAGGGGAATGAGAGTCTTCGAAATCGCCTTTGCCACTACATCTTCAAAATCGTATATGACATTCTTCAGATGATTCTTGTCGATGGCTGTGAGCAATGTGCCGACCAGAAACGCGAAAACCAGGGCGGTGGTAACCTCCATAATTGCAGGTATGTCCAGAGTGAAGAACGGTTTGACTTCGTCTGCAACGGGATTTTCGACGTTCATCCGCAGGCCGTCAAGGAGTCCGGGAAACAGGCTTGAACTGGCACTGTAGGAGAATACACCGGCGATTACGCTGGAAAAGTATGCCAGAGCGAGTGTGAAGAGCAGCATCTTCCCGGCTTCTGACCCCATTCTGCAGATGGCGGGCGTGACAAGACCGACGATGATAAGGGGTATCATAAAGCCGATATATTCGGAGAAAATGTAATTGAAAGTGGTGAAAATCCTGACCGCAGGCCCGGGCAGAATCAGGCCGAGAAAATATCCCAGCGAACAGGCAATCAGGATTTTCCAGATCAGGGCTATTTTGATTTTCTTCATAGGCATCGTTACGAAGTTAAGACTTTATTTGTACCGAACAAAATTTCCGCGCCACTTTTTTTGTCGTTAATTTCAAAAAAATCAATACATTTGCAGTTTGTGAAAATTGAGGAACAATAATATCAACAAATAGAAGAATTTTATGACGAAAAGAGTTTATCGTTTTGGAGGCAAGAATGCGGAAGGCAACGGCCAGATGCGCAACCTCCTCGGTGGCAAGGGAGCGAACCTCGCCGAGATGTGTACTTTGGGAATCCCGGTACCTGCAGGTTTTACAATCACTACAGAGTGCTGTACTGAATATTATGCCCTCGGAGGAGGATATACCGATGAATTGAAGAATGACGTAGCCGAGGCGCTCAAGGCCACGGAAGCGATAATGGGGAAGAAGTTCGGTGATCCCAGGAATCCCCTTCTTGTAAGTTGCCGCTCTGGCGCGAGAAGTTCAATGCCCGGTATGATGGATACCATCCTGAACATCGGTCTCTGCTCCGCGACCATCCCCGGAATGATTGAGAAGACTCAGAACCCCCGTTTCGTATATGATGCATACCGCCGTCTGATAATGATGTATTCCGACGTCGTTATGGAAAAGGCCGAAGGTATCGAGCCCGAGGACGGAAAGGCTATCCGCCAGCAACTTGACAAGATGATGGAGGACCTCAAGGAAGCCAAGGGATACAAATCAGACACTGAGATTACCGCGGACGAACTGAAGGATCTTGCAGAGCGCTTCAAGGTACGTATCAAGGAGGTTCTCGGAGTGGAATTCCCCGACACCGCAGAGGCTCAGCTTTGGGGTTCAATCGGTGGCGTGTTCAAGTCCTGGAACGGCAAGAGAGCCATCAAATATCGTCAGATCGAGGGTATTCCCGATGACTGGGGTACAGCAGTGAACGTCCAGTCGATGGTATTCGGAAATATGGGTGAAACCTCCGCAACGGGTGTGGCTTTCAGTCGTAACCCTGCAAACGGAGACAACAAGTTCTACGGCGAGTGGCTCATCAATGCACAGGGTGAGGACGTGGTTGCCGGTATCCGTACCCCCAACCCGCTCAACAACGCCACAAAGAGCCCTCAGAACAAGCATCTGAAGTCCCTCGAAGAGGCTATGCCTTCAGTTTACAAGGAACTGGATGACATCCGTACTCTTCTTGAGAAGCATTTCAACGATATGCAGGACATCGAATTTACGATTCAGGAAGGCAAACTCTGGATGCTCCAGTGCCGTATCGGCAAGCGCACAGGTCTGGCCGCCCTGAATATGGCGATGGATATGCTGGAGGAGAAGATGATTGACGAGAAGACGGCAGTGATGAGAGTATCTCCCGTCCAGCTTGACGAAATACTCCATCCCATCCTCGACCCCGCTTCCGAAAAGAATGCGACGGTAGTCGCCCACGGCCTTCCCGCATCTCCCGGTGGAGCTGTCGGAACAATCGTCTTCACGAACGCTGACGCAGTGAAAGCCGCGGCGGAAAAGAAGAAGGTGATCCTCGTGCGCGAAGAGACTTCTCCCGAAGATGTCGAAGGTATGCGTGCCGCTGCCGGTATTCTTACCCAGAAGGGCGGTATGACCTCGCACGCGGCTCTTGTTGCCCGCGGCTGGGGCAAGTGCTGCATCGTAGGTTGCGAGGATATGAAGGTCAACCTCGAGAAGAAAGAGGTTTCATTCGCAGGCTACGATAAGGTATATCACGAAGGTGACACCTTCTCTCTCAACGGGGCGAAAGGTGCTGTCTATGACACTGCCATCGATATGATGGATGCTTCCGACAACCCGCGTTTCGTCAAGTTCATGTCCATCGCCGACAAGTTCCGCAGGATGGGTGTCCGCACCAACGCAGATACACCTGAGGATACTGAAAGAGCCCTCAGCTTCGGCGCAGAGGGAATCGGACTGTTCCGTATCGAGCATATGTTCTACGGCAAAAACAGCGAGACTCCTCTAAGCAAACTCCGCAAGATGATTCTTTCCAAGACCGATGACGAGCGCCGTGCGGCCCTCAAGGAACTCGAACCGTTCATCAAGGCTTCGGTAAAAGGCACAATGAAAGTTATGAACGGCAAGCCCGTCACCTTCCGTCTTCTCGATCCCCCGTTGCACGAGTTCGTACCTCAGGGTGAAAGCAAACGTCAGGAACTTGCAAGCGAACTTGGCATCAGCACGAAGGAGATTGACAAGAGAGGCGAGGCCCTTCACGAAGTCAACCCTATGATGGGACACCGTGGAGTCCGTCTTCACATCACATATCCTATGATTTCCGAGACACAGTTCAGGGCAATCTTCACAGCCGCCCTCGAATTGAAGAAGGAAGGTTTCGATCCCAAGCCTGAAATTATGATTCCTGTCACCATTTCAGAGCGTGAACTTCGTTTCCAGAAGGCCATCTGCGAGAAAATCAAGGCCGAAGTCGAAGCCAATATGGCCGGAACAATCGACTACAAGTTCGGTACTATGATTGAGATACCCCGTGCAGCCCTTACCGCTGACCGTATGGCCCGTACCGCCGAGTTCTTCTCATTCGGTACCAATGACCTCACTCAGATGACGTTCGGATTCAGCCGTGATGACGTCAGCACCTTTATGGGTGACTACCTTGGCAACAAGATTCTGGACGCCGACCCGTTCAAGACTCTCGACACCAAGTCCGTAGGCAAGCTCGTCGAACTGGCGGTCAATTCAGGACGTGCAACCCGCGACCATCTCAAATGCGGTATCTGCGGTGAGCACGGCGGTGACCCCGCTTCAGTCAAGTTCTGCCACAAGATCGGTCTGAACTACGTTTCCTGCTCTCCTTTCCGCGTGCCTATCGCAAGACTGGCCGCTGCACAGGCTGCAATCGAAGACGAACAGGCATAACCGTTCCATCCGGTTATGGCAAACATATTCAAGAACATAACAGTCGCTCTCAAGGGATTTCTCATGGGAGCGGCTAATGTTGTACCGGGAGTCTCCGGCGGGACGATGGCTCTGATTACAGGCATTTATAGGGACATTGTGGATGCCCTTGACAGCGTGATGGAGCCGGCCACATGGAAGGCCCTGCTGCACGGACGGTTCCGTGAGTTCTGGAAATGCGTCAACGGCACCTTCCTCCTGTGGCTCTGCATCGGAGTGGTTGCCAGCGTCTTTTCCCTTGCCAAGGCGGTTACCGTCGCTCTTGAGAACTATCCCGTCCATATATGGGCGCTGTTCTTCGGATTGATAATCGCATCTTCACTTCTGATGCTGCGCGATATCAAGGGTTGGGGAGTGAAGGAGGTCATATTCCTTATTATCGGTGCCGCGCTGGGACTGGTGGTATGCAATCTTTCGCCTACGGAGACGCCCGACGCATACTGGTTCCTTTTCCTTTGCGGAGCGGTTTCCATCTGCACGATGATTCTGCCGGGCATATCCGGAAGTTTCGTACTTGTCATACTCGGCAAGTATGATTATGTGATGAATGCCGTGTCAGTGCTCGACATAAAGGCTCTGGCGGTGTTCGGGGCGGGGTGCGTTGTCGGCATTCTGGCATTCTCGAAATTCCTGCACTACCTGCTGGACCATTATCAGAAGGCAACTATGATTGTGTTGCTGGGCTTTGTGCTGGGTTCATTGGTGAAAGTGTGGCCCTGGGCCAACGAGGCTGCCCGGGCCCTGCCCGAACCTCATTATCTTGCCGCTGCGGTCTGGTGTGTCATCGGAATCGCCGCAGTCGCCCTGATAGAGTATTTTAACAGGAAGGTTGGTAAAAATCAAAATATTGATTAAATTTGCCGACCGTTTCGGTTCCATAGCTCAACTGGATAGAGCAACAGATTTCTAATCTGTAGGTTCAGGGTTCGAGTCCCTGTGGAATCACAATTCACTTTGCAAAAGAACTGATTTTCAGTCTTTTGCATTTTTTATTTCCAAAAGTACACAGATTTAATGCACACTTTTTGAACCTCAAAGGGGCAAAAGTTACACACTCCGGCTCCTTCTCTGTCACCTCGGACGGATTGAGACGGAATGACAGACTATCAATGTCGGAAAGCATATCATCGGAATCTTCCCTGATGCTCCAGAAGTGGCTTTGGGGTGAAACTTCCCATATAGGGACGGATAAAAGAAAACCCTATCAATCAATGACTTCCGCGAAAATGTATGTCGGAATGTACCCGGAAGAATCTGAAAACTCATGACAGAAGGGTGACGGAATGGAACAGAAGGGTGACGGAAAACAATAGAGGGGGCATACCCCCCCCCTATATCATAATGAAGTCAACCCCCATTACAGGCACTAAAAATTTTTTTTTTTGAATTTTTCAGATTATCCCCTTCAGGTATTGCCGTACCTCGTATGCAAAAATTCTATCGTAGAACTTAAGATAATTGATTTCCCCCTGATATGCTTCCTTCTTTAGTGTTAATTCAACGAGTTTTGAAATATCCCCGGAATATGGTGCCAGAAGGTCTGATGCCCTTTTTCTCGCCTCGCTCCGTTTTCGTTTACTTTGCTCTAATGCTTTGGCTCTTTCCGCATCGGTATTGCTGATATTTATCTTTTGTCCTTTGTGGTTTCCTTCCGCAATCACTCCGGCATACAATATCACAAGGTTATCAGGAGCAGGGATATTGACAAGGTGAACAACGGGATTATTTATGTCGATACAGTCCGCATAAAGAAGGTTTACTCTTGTGCGACCGAATAACCCGGATATGTTTGCTTCTATTTCGATGTCCTCAACATATCTTCCATATCCCAGAAGGTGATACATAAGACAATGCCCCCATTCGTGAGCAATTGTAGCCTTCAGTTCCTCAAAGCCTATCTTCATACTCCCTTTCCTATCTCTGTTACAAATCAATTCAATTTCGGGATATAGATGGCATTACGGCACTCATATAACCACCAATCCAATCTTTTCTCAATATCTTTCCGGTACAATGTTCCGCTAAACATTTTTGCCAACTCATCCGCAATACATTGAATAGTGTTGAAGTTCTCACCAACGAAATTGTTTGCAAGTTCCTCAATCTCGTCCGCAAGGCTGTTGACTTCCTCTCTTTCAGTATAAAGGTCGAGCATTTCAGTAATATGTCTTTTAGCCTCGTTGACATTTTCCCAATTTTTTGGATAGTCCTCATCCGCAAAAACATCTGCAAACTCTCCGGCAAGGTCACAGCAATAGTCCTTTACTGCATACGCCCTGTTTCGGCTCTTATGAAACTCTTTTAGTTGCGCATCCGCATCAAAGTTGATATGCGCCTTTCTTCTCCAGATACTGACGCTCTCAATAGTGTTGAGGTTTTTAAATAGAATGTACCTTGCGAAAAGGTATGCCGCTTCGTGGATGGCGGACTGATAATTATTACTTCTCATAATTTTGATATTTTACTTCTGCAAAGTTACGGAGGCTATTCCATATATGCAAGAAAAATTTTCTCTAACTGCCTGATATACAAATACTTGCATTATCCTATTTTCATAGGATAAACAGACTTCTTGTAAGTGATTGAAAGCCAATTTTATAACCGACAAAAACAAAATGCCGAATATCCATTTCTGAATATCCGGCATAATGCGGGCACATTTATGAATATGAGAAATCGATGAACGATTCAATGGCAAAGATAGTGATATTTTATCCGTCACCATCAAATCTTTTTTTTAAAATTGAAGTTCTTTTCCTTAATTTTGCTATGCGCCTCCAGAACAGGCGCAAGACATACAGCATTAGGCTTTATCTCCTGATAGGAATTTGGCGATTTTTAAGACCGGGGATCCAAGTTGTAATGCCTGCGCTCTGCGTGGGTTTTACTTTGTATCGTGGTCAGGGTTTCGCCAAAACCTCTATCAGCGACAAAGAAAACCCACGCTTTTTTTGATTTTTATACATAACACACTTATTATTAACCATTTACAAAACATTTGCATTATGAAAAAAATCTTATTTCTCGCCATTGTTGCGATTCTCGCCTTCGGGTGTTCAAAGGAAGGGGAAACCCCGATGGAACAGAAGGAAGTCTCAACCTATTCTCTTTATTACGGCTATTCCGCCCGCGATGTTGTAGCACAAAAATTGTCCTATGATGCACACTTGACGGAAACTCTTTTCTTTTACGAATACGATGCTAATAACAACAAGATAGACCAGAAGCGATGGGAGAATCCACAAGTCGGGCAAGAAAAGACCTTTACGGCCAATGATAGCGCAATAAAGGCTGTTGTCAAATATGAAATACACGGAACATTGAAAGACGGAAGCGAATATGCCAGTTCCAGATACTTACAGGAAGTCATTAAACTTTCAAAGGGAAACAATTCTGTGATTACAATGTCAGCCTCAACAAAAATGAGTGAAAATAGTCCCATTTAATCCGGGAACCATCACCAACCAAGAAAAAGCCGGCCATTCATTCCTGAATAGTCGGCTTTAAAGACAAAACCGCACGGCAGAATCAACCACTCATATTCTGAAGGCAAAGATAATGACTTTCACGAATATAAAAGTTCAATTTCCGAGGTTTTAGTGACTTCTTCGATAAATGCCCGAATATCATTCAGTCCGTCAAGAAGGACGATTGCTTCGCCACTATCAAACTTCACATCGGCTGCTTTATATCCGTTGGCAAACTGCGTGATAACCTTCTGTGCCTCCAGAAGGACGATAAGATAATCCTTTGCCCTGTCGTGTGGGATGGTGTCCTTCAGTTCCTCTTTTTCCATACGCCTATACTCCTTCAGGAACGAAACGATAATAGGCTTCTATGTCATTTTTGACGGTCACTAATGCACTTGCAGCCATCAATAACTCCTCACAATTGACAGGGGTTTTCACGCTGTCGTAAAGACTTACGATAATGTCCTGAATTTCCGTGATTTTTTTGAATAATTCCTCTTTGTTCATAGCACAATGTTTTTATTTGTTTACGACTGCAAAGATACGGCATAAGGAACCATATTTCCAAATAAAAATTTCATTTAATTGCTTGTAACTCAATGCGTTACGGAAACAAAAGTTTCCCTTTGTTGCCAAGGATTCTGTAAGGGTTTCATTGTCAGGGGCAGGGATGGAAAACTCCTGTTGCCATTTGTTGAATAATGCGGAAGAAAATAGTGTAAATTATTTGATTTTATGTCTGGTTGTGGTGGGTGTCGTGGTGGATATTATGCAGGGTTGATGGGTTGCAAGTGATTGAGGGATAGGGATTTTGAAGGATAGGTAGAGTTGTTATTTCGTGAGGGTTTTCACGCGCGTGTGCGCGATGGGGATAGACCAAAAACACACTTTTGACGAAAAAAAACACACTTTTGAAAAATACCTTTCTGTTGTATATCAATGCGTTACAAGGTTAAAAAATAGTATAAACAATAGTGTAAATAACTCTTGAACCTCAAAAAAATAGCAACCTTTGCGGGGTTGCTATTTCATTGATAGAACGGAGGTTATCGCCTTTGTCTCATTATCTCCGTCAGAACAGCCTCGTCTGTCAGTTTCGCCTCAACCATCTGGGAGACTATGCTGCGCTGAATCATCATCAACCCTGCTGCCCCCTGCTGTCTCTGCGTGTCCAGAACGGTGATACCTTCGCTCTGAATGTCTTTCAGAAGGTCAGCGACCTCTCGCAACTTCTTCACAAGTTTCAAGTCCTTGTCTCCGACAGGGATGGTGAACCGAGGGGCGATTCCTTCGAGAATCTTCGGAGCAATCCGAAGTTTGCCACTCTTGAACCAAAGGGAATTATCATCATCCCCGATTACGATACCAAGGCCTGAAAGCCATTGACGAAGCGACCTGATACCGTCACAAAGATTCTTGATTTCGTCTCTGAAGTTCCGGCTGATGCAGTCAGCGTTTCGTCTTGCGAGTTCCTCAACCAAGGCAGGGAACAGACCAGATTTCCGAAGTTCAATCCGGGTGCGTCTCATTACTTCGGAAACAACGGCTGATGCCCCATCGGTCAGGATTTCACGCTGTACGCCTTCAGTCGCGTAATCAGCCAATTCATACCTTGCAAGTGTCTGGGGAATACTTGCAAGGAGGTTGTCGAGTGATTCACACTTGCTTCTAACAAGTTGAATCATAGCGGTTTTAACAAGCACTTTGCCCTTGTCGGTCTTTTCAAAAGTGCCGGGAGCCTGTAAGGCTTCAAAGATTTCACTATCCATAATACTTTGATTTTGAGATTAATAAATAAGTTGAATGTTAATCTTCTTCTTCGAGGGGGTTTTCAGGCTCATCACCGGGGAACCATCCCTGCAATCCGTGTTCGAGGTAGTGTTCCATCCTCTCTCTGCCTTTTGCATCGTCAGGGAAGGATCGCATCACCTTACCTTGTTCCGGGTAATACTTACCCGCCACCGGGATAATCATTTCGATTCTGTCGAGGGAAGGTTGGAAGATGTAGTTTCTTCTCCACGCCTGAACCCCTGTTTTCGGATTGACAGCAATCCGGGCAAAAGTGGCTTCGCCTTTGCGAAATTCACTTGTTGCGCTAATGTCAATTTGTGTTTTCATAATAAATTGTGTTTGAGTGTGTTACTTTTGTTTTGCGTCTTTAGCCTCAACGAACCAGACGGAAGTCTTGTCGTATCTGTCGAAACTCGAACAGGCCAAAGAGTTTGAATCATTACAGGCTCTTACGAAGAAGCATCCCTTGCAAGCATCACGGGGAAGAACATCTGGCCGCTTGATTGCGACAAGCATTGTACCCTGCCGTTTGAACGGCTCCCCAATGGGTTTAAAAACAGTTGGTTTTGTAATCATAATTGAAGTTTTAATTTATATATCTTTGTTTGCGATTTTAAAGCCGATTTTAGGCGTTTTCAGCCTTTGGACGATAAATTATGTATCAGAATGTCCGCGATGTCGCATTTCGCCCAATTTTCGCCTTTTTTGCGGAAGTAGTCGTGAGTTATGGTGTTTACGGTGAATCCCGGAACCGAATCGAACTTCTCCTGCCATATCTTAATACTATCAGCGTCAGGAAACAAAACAACCTTTCGCCCACGAAGGACAGACTTCACCCTATCGAGGTTGATTTTCTGTCCCGCTGTTGCAATCCAGATACTTGACGGATAAACGATGGAGCAAATTATCGCTGTCTTTTCGGATTCCACAACCCCGACAACCTTTTCGGGATATTGTTTCAAAAGATGCTCCCCGAACAAACAAGAACTGAACTTCCACTCCTTCGGAAGTTTGCCGTATTTTATCAAATCACTATGACAGGCCACAATGCCGTTTTTGCCTTTGCTCCTGTGTCCGTCTGGAAGATACATCATCCGCTTTCCCCCGCGACATCTGCCTTCTTTGTCGTAAAGCCAGAAGATAGTCCACGCCTCAATGTTTGTCCCCACTCCGTAAAGTTCCCACGCCCGAAGGACTGCATCCTTTCCGAATACGCTTGAAAGATAATCCCTCAAGGTGTCCTGTCTGTTGGTGTCGTAAGTAGGAACAATTATATTCTCCGGGATGGTGTCAGGATTCCTTTCATCAGTTGCCTTGCGCGTCCCCTCTGTGCGCTGCTTGTAATATGCTTCGCAGTATTCAGTAAAGGCCGTGTCAATGTTATACAACCCTTTGACGGTGTTAATCCATTCTTCACCGAATCGCTTTTTCAGAAGGGAACGAATATAAGTTGAACAATATGAACCTCCGTTGTATGACAAATACAGACCTTCAGGACGGAATCGAAGTGTAACCTTGTCGGCCCTCCCTGAATCGGTGCCATCAGGACGGAATCTTGTCTGCATCCTGTCACCATACCTCTGCCAACCCGGAATCCCTGTGGCGGTCTCTGGATTATAAAAGACTGCGCTTTCAATTGCTCTCATTGTTGCTTCGGTGTCCATTTTTCAAAAGTTAGTTGGTTAAAAGTTGGTTAAAAAGTTGGTGAAATTTTTGTAAAAACTTATGTTATTGATAATCAGCGCGTTAAAAAAGTTGGCGAAAAAGTTGGTCGCATTTTTTCCAAGTTGCCATCTTGTTGAATTTCAATCATTTACAAAAGTTGGTTTGTCGGTTGGTACTATATATAGAAAAACATCTATATATGTTTATCAACGCCGCCCCCTATATAGGGGGGCGTGTTAAACCAACTATTTAAGGAAGTGTATATATCCCTCTACCAACTCTCAAAATGCGTTTCTGGTTTTCTCCGGCTTTGAGGCCGGATTTCGCGGAACCTTCTGGGATGCCCTTCTCAATGAGTAACGAAACGAGTTCTCCGTGTCGATATTCCTTTCCCTTCTCCATTATCGCCAAAAGCCAATCGAGTGCAGTCAGGTCTGCGTCCTGTGAATCATATTCCGGATCTCCTTCATCGTTGAGGGTAAACCGAAATTCCGTGAAGGCTCGGTTTCTACACTCCTTCGGCTTGACACATATTCCACGACCTTCTTTCTCCAGAAGAACGACTGATTCCGCCTTCCTTTCGAGACAACTCCCCAAATGTCCGCGAAGTTTGCTCTGTCCGGGTGTTGTGTGCAGAATTGAGATAACCCCCAAATCATATTTGCTTGAAGCGGCCAGAAGTTCCGAAACAAGGTTTTCGGATTCCTTCAAGTCGTTACTGTCGCAAAGAAGGTCTGAAACGCCATCAATAGCCACAATGTCAGGGCGAATTTCCTCAATAGCATCCATTACAAACGAATACCTTTCTTGTGGTGTGAAAGGGCGAAGTGCCAGAACGGTGAAGTTGTCAGACAATTCTTGTCGGATTTCCGCCAGACGAAAAACCCTGTCACATTGGCTTTTGAGGTGATATGGGGCTTGTTCCGTGTCGGCTAATATGATTTTACGATGCCTTGGTGAAGACATATTCAAGATATTCCGCGCTGATAGTCCGGCTGCCATCGCTGCTGACAAAAAAGTGCTTTTGCAAACTTTCGGTTTCCCTGTGATGATACACAGATTTTCACGACTTAACGCCCGTGTTCCTCCGCACATAAGAAGCGGCTCTGGCTGACTGATGGTTGCCGTAAAGTCGAAAAGGGATTTCTTCCATTCCGTCTTTGGTGCCTCCATCGCCTCTTGAATTTCGTTGATGATTTCTGCTGATGCCATAACTTCACCCTCCTATCTGTAACCACCTTCAACAAACTGCATATTAATCCAATTGCAACTCCCGAAAAGCCTGTCGAAAACGCTCTCTCCGTATCGCTCAATAATTTGGGTTTTGTCGAGCCGGGTTGAAATAAGTGTCGGCAAATTGTTGTCACATCTTCTTGTCAGAAGTTCCGCAAACGGTCTGATGGTTTCCCGGATATATACCTCGTGAGACTTATTCCACCCCTCGAATCGAATCTCTGTTTCCGTCTCTCCGCCCAAATCATCAATGAAAAGGACTCCGGCTTGTCCGATGGCGTGTTCACCATAGAACAAACCCTCGCGCCCCTCTGTGTGTGCGATATGCAGCAAATCGTCTGCTCTTATGCTTTTAATGTTGGGGTTTCGGAGTTCCTGACGGATAGTCAATATCCTTTCCTCCGTCCAGAACGCCTTTACAATTTTGCAAATTGCGCGAAGCATTGTGGTCTTACCCTGACCGATGCCACCGCGAAGAACAAGTCCTGCGGAATTTCCGCCACAAATCCAGACTTCAAGTTCCCCGAAGATTTCCTCATACTCCAGCGAGATTTCCGGCTGTCTGTCTTTGATTTCAGCCTCGAATTGTTTTTGAATTTCGGTTTTCATAACTGAAAAATTTTAATTGTTAAACATTCTCGGCTTGTAGATTGCTGAACTTTTGCTATCTTTGTCATTGTGTATTCAATGAACAATTGAAAAAAGTGGAGCAATCCACAAACCCCATCCTTTGGGACGCTCAATCGGAAACGGTTGAGCGTCTTTCTTTATCATACATCTTTGGCTTTTTCTCCTTGAGGATTTTGTCCGCCTTCTCATAGTCAATGTAAAATTTACCACCTCGGCAAACCTGAAAGACCGCAGGGGACAGAATCCCAGACTTATACCTCTGTGCAGTCAGAACGCTGACACCATACCGATTTTGAATTGCTTGAAGTCCGCATCCAAAACGGCTGCTGTCCGAAAAATCCAAAGGCTTTTCTTTGGGTTCGGGTTGAGGCTCCTTGCATATAATCAACCCCGCCTTGTTGAGGCTGTCAATAAATTCGCTGACAGTCATCGTTGCAATAAAATTTGTTGTTGCCATATCGTTTTTTGTTTTTGCTTGTGATTCTTTTTGCGTTAAATTTTCCGCAAGATATAGCCTATTGATATGGGTTACAAAGGGATATTCCGCTTTCCTTCAAATATCCCCTGTGGCTTTTGTAACTTACAGAATACCAACAAAAAAGGGGTAGAAAAATTTCTACCCCCTTTAGTAAATATCCCTTTTTGGACTAATTCTGTTAAATTTATCGGTGTTCCTCTAAAATCGATTTTAATCGAAGAATCTTTGGAGTTGTAATATCCTCGATGGCTTTTTGGTAATCCCTATTTATGCTCTTTTCAGGATACCCCCAAATGTCCGCCACTTTTTTTATACTTCCGCAAACTTTCCCTAATTCGTGACCAAGTACTCCAACAATTTTATTTCGTCTGGATACCTCACCCCTTTCAGGCTTTTCACCAATTTTGATAGTGAACAAATAATCTTCATCCAGAAACCCCGCTTTCCGAAAATCCTCTGCAAGTTTCAATGCGCACTCCCGCTTGTTATCATCGGGAATTTGTGATATGAGCTGCCGGACGGTTGTAGGCTTCGGCTTACCATCAAACGACTTGGTGCATATTTCGGACAAATCTTTACAAGGCTTCATTACGGCTTCTAAAGCCAAAATTAGAGCCTCCCTGTCCTCGCTCTTGTAGTTATACCATCCACCCCTCAAATCCTTTAATATCGCCCGAATTTGAGTGTTAACCTCGTCAAACCAAGACCGTGTCGAATTAAAGTCCTGTCTCTGTCCTATAACACTACGATATGGAGACATCTTCTGCCCCTGAATGTCTGCTTGAAGATTTGCCCCCTTGGCCTTGGATTCTCTGACTAATACTTCGGTGAACCCTTTCATTTTCTCCTTAAAATAAGGAATATGAACTCTTTCCCCTTCAATGTCAGCACAGAAGTAATAAATTTCTGCTATGATGGATTTGAATATATGTAGTGTCATTTCTCGCCCTCCAGAAAATCATTAAACTTCTGCATTGATGCTGCCTTCACGGAATCCAAAATTCCGACATAAGGCTTCATTGACTGAAAATCAGAATGGCCTGTCCATCGCATTACAACCTCGGCAGGGATGCCGGAACTCAAAGCGTTAACAACAAATGTTCTTCGCGCTGTGTGCGTCCCTACAAGCCTGAACTTGGGTTGAACCTCCGTTACCTTCTTACCGGCTCGATAATATGTTTGACTGATAAGAGTGTTAATTTCCGCCAACTCACAAAGAGGCTTCAAATAGGCGTTATATTTTTGATTGCTAATGACAGGCAGCGCAAGACCAAACGGATTTTTGAAGTTTGCGTATTTGTCCAGAATGGCCTTGCTATACTGATTCAGTTCGATTCTTACAAGTTTATCTGTCTTTGCCTGAATGACCTTGATTCCGTCCTCGGCTATATCAGAATACCGAAGTTTTGCAACATCACTATATCGAAGGGAACTGAACGCACAAAAGCAAAAAACATCACGCACCCTTTCAAGCGCACCCGCATCTTCGACCACCTTTTCGTAAGCCACACCTTCGGCTGTGTGTAGTGTCACCTTTGTACCATTGTCAGGAATCTGGAACGAATAAAGTTTCATCAGTTCTTGGGGCGTGAGGAATATAACATCTTTAGGGGCGATTTTAATGGTCGGCCAAAAATTGCAGACTTTATCAATAAAGCCTTTGTCCTCGCACCAACGGAGAAACCATTTCAGAAGTTTGAACTGCTTCTCAATTGTGCGATTTGCAAGACCACTATCTTTTAACTTCGCGTGAAACTTCTTTATTCCGTCCTCGCTGTTGAGATCTGTCAAAGAATCGAAGTCTGCAAGTTTCTGTCCGAAACTCGCCATCTTCTTTATTGTGCCATCACTCCACGACTTCTTGACGCTCGATTCTGTGAAGAACTTCTGATAATAGTCGCTTACCCTCTTTAATCGAAGAATCTCCTTTTCCTTGGCTAATGCAATCTTTTCGGCCTTCTCTCTCTTGCTGTCAATCTTCTTCCGCCCGGTGCCTGTGGATTCAGCCAACTTGTCACGCAGTTCTTCGATGGTCGGCTTGTAACCTCCTTGCAGTCCGGCCTCATACGAATCAAAATCCGCTTCGATTTTGTGAAGAAGTGCATTGAGTTGTTTATCCGTCAGGCCGTGTGAATTTGTGCCACCCTTGGGGAATTTAGCCTTCTTTGCTGCATCATCCCAGAACTCTGGTTTGACAGATTCTCCGCAAGTCGTTAATAATCGTGTTCCGTGAACCGATACGGAGACACGAATCGGTGCTTCTCCGTCATTATGCACCTTGGGTGCTAAATAGAATTGTACCTTCATAATTGAACAATTGAAATTTTGTGTGTATTTTTGTGTGTATTCCTAAAAACAAAAGTACACACTTTTTTCTATTATACCAAATGAAAACACAAATAAATACACTATACAAAAACGCAGTAAAACAGCGATTTTTGCCTATTTTGTTTAATAAATGTAATTGCAGGGTTATGGAGTTTTAGTCCCTGTGGAATCACTTCCCTATGGAATCTTCAGACAGGCCGAGAATTATCTATTTTCACGGATTCGGGTCATCAGGCGCGTCAGGGACGGTGGACTCTCTCCGGAGGCTGTTGCCTGAATGCGAGGTACTTGCTCCGGATATTCCTGTGGATCCCGTGGATGCCTTGCCTTTTCTGAAACAGTATTGCCAGGAAAACGCGCCTGATTTGATTATCGGTACCTCGATGGGCGGGATGTATGCGCAGCAGATGTTCGGTTTCCGGAAAATCTGCGTGAACCCTGCTTTCAATATGTCCCACGCATCCAAAGTCCTCAGGACAGGCACTCACAAGTTCTTCAATAGGCGCAAGGACAGCCAGAAGGAGTTCACCGTCACGAAGGAGCTCATCCAGCATTACAATATGATGGAGAGGCAGCAGTTCAAGGGCATAACCGATTTTGACCGGGAAAACACCTACGGCCTTTTCGGAATTCACGACACGCAGGTCAACACCTACGACCTGTTCAGGAAA
>JAGHVE010000064.1 GCA_018064445.1 Candidatus Cacconaster equifaecalis | reverse complement strand
ACTGCAAGTACAGCGACGAATATGAGTAGTACGTCGGACAGGAGACTCACTCCGCCAATTAACTTGAATACGATGCCGAGGAGGCCGCAGAAAGTGCAGATACATCCCCAAAGGAGCCTTGTAAGCAGTTTCTCCTTAATCAGTTTTTCTTTTGGCTGAAAGTTTTTGACAAGTTGCTCAATATCAATATTCGGGTTTTTCTCAAGAGCGACGGTGATGACTTCCTTCTGGTTTTCGTTCCTCCGTGTATAAGAGCGCATTACCAGCCAGACAATAAGCACCGGCATAACCGCACAGATGCCAAGGGGTACAAGAATATCTTCCAAGTTGAAAAGAATATCTTCCATAGTGATGTAAAGTTATAAGTTATATTATGTTTTTGATTCTTTCTGAACCGGTTCACATATATAACAATCCAACCCGGCAAAAGGTGACGGAAAACAAGAAAGCCCGGCGCACAGGCGTCGGGCTTTCGCGTGGTCCCAGCAGGGCATGATCCTGCGACCCCCTGATTATGAGTCAGATGCTCTAACCAACTGAGCTATGGGACCGGTTGCAGACCCAAAGTTAACACTTTTGGGCCTAAGCACGAAATTTTCTTACAAAACTTTGATTTCAACCTCGACGCCGCTGGGGAGTTCGAGCTTCATAAGAGCGTCAACGGTCTTTGAAGTCGAGCTGAAGATATCCAGCAGGCGACGGAATGAGTTGAGTTCAAACTGTTCGCGAGCTTTCTTGTTTACGAAAGTCGAGCGGTTGACTGTGAAGATTTTCTGGTCGGTGGGAAGAGGAATGGGTCCGCTCACCACAGCACCTGTAGCCTTGACAGTCTTGACGATCTTGTCAGCGGACTTGTCCACCAAAGCATGATCGAAAGATTTGAGTTTGATTCTGATTTTTTGGCTCATTATAGTAATATTAACAATTATACAAATTCTTCGTCAAAGAACATCATACGATTCCCGCCCTGCTTGTCGATGATTTCACGCGCTATGTTCGAAGGAACCTCCGCATAGTGGGAGAATGTCATCGAACTTGTGGCACGCCCTGAAGTCAGCGTACGCAGGACCGTTACATAACCGAACTGCTCGGCAAGAGGAACCTTTGCCTTGACAATTCTTGCATTGCCTTTGGTATCCATATCGGAAATCTGCCCGCGACGGCGGTTGATGTCACCAACGACATCTCCCATATACTCTTCGGGAGTCACGACGTCCAGGGCCATTATCGGTTCCATAAGGACGGGACTGCATTTGCCGAGCGCCTTGCGGAAAGCCTGACGGGCGCATATCTCGAAAGATAGTGCATCCGAATCCACGGGATGGAAACTGCCGTCGAGAAGGCGGACCTTCAGAGAAGTAAGTTCATATCCTGCAAGCACTCCGTTTGACATTGCGGACTTGAAACCCTTTTCGACAGCGGGGATGAATTCCTTGGGAACGTTTCCACCCTTGACCTCATCAATGAACTGAAGTCCGGTGACCCCTTCGTCGGCAGGGCCGATTTCGATTTGGATATCAGCGAATTTACCACGTCCACCCGTCTGCTTCTTGAATACCTCGCGATGTTCGGTGCTCCTGGTAACCGCCTCGCGGTAATTGACCTGAGGCGCTCCCTGGTTGATCTCCACTCCGAATTCACGGCGGAGACGGTCCACGATGATATCAAGATGAAGTTCACCCATACCGCTGATGATGGTCTGGCCTGTCTCATTGTTGGTCTGGACCGTGAAGGTAGGGTCTTCTTCCGACAGTTTTCCAAGGGCGATGCCCAATTTGTCGAGGTCTTTCTGTGTCTTGGGCTCAACCGCCAGTCCGATAACGGGATCGGGGAAGGTGATTGATTCAAGAATCACAGGATGAGATTCCTCGCAAACGGTGTCTCCGGTACGCAATTCCTTGAATCCCACCGCGGCGCAGATATCACCTGCTTCCACGGCTTCTATCGGATTCTGCTTGTTGGAATGCATCTGGTAGAGACGGGCAACCCTTTCCTTCTTGCCGGAACGGGTGTTCAGTACATAGGAACCTGACTTGAGGGTTCCTGAATAAGCTCTGATGAAGGCAAGACGACCCACGTACGGGTCCGTTGCAATCTTGAATACAAGACCGCAGAAAGGCTGGTCATTCCTGGGAAGACGCTCCACTTCGTTATTGGTACGGAGGTCCGTCCCCATCACGCCGCCCTTGTCCAGAGGAGAAGGAAGATAACGCATCACCGCGTCAAGCAGGAACTGCACCCCCTTGTTCTTGAAAGACGAACCGCAGCAGGTGGGAACCACCGCCATATCGATTGTCGCCTTTCTGAGGGCATCGATGATTTCCTGCTCGCCGATTGAGTCGGGGTCGCTGAAGTACTTTTCGAGGATGGTGTCATTGTATTCCGCCACCGCTTCGACAAGTTTTCCTCTCCACTCCTCAACCTCATCAACCATATCCTCGGGGACAGCCTGAATCTCGTAATTCACGAGATCCTTGCTGTCATTGTAGACATATGCCTTTCTTGAAATCAGATCAACGACACCGATGAAACTGTCCTCCGCCCCGATAGGGAGGCAGATGGGAACGGACTTGGCGCCGAGTTTGGAGTCAATCTCCTCAACCACGGCGATGAAATCCGCTCCGACACGGTCCATCTTGTTGACGTAGGCAATCTTGGGCACGCGATATTTGTCGGCCTGACGCCATACCGTCTCAGACTGGGGCTGCACGCGTCCCACGGCGCAGAAAGTGGCGATGGTTCCGTCAAGAATACGGAGACTTCGCTCAACTTCCACGGTGAAGTCGACGTGACCCGGAGTGTCGATGAGGTTTATCTGGTACTGCTCGCCGTTGTAATGCCAGAAGGCAGTTGTCGCGGCCGATGTAATGGTAATACCACGTTCCTGCTCCTGGACCATCCAGTCCATAGTTGCGGCACCTTCGTGAACCTCTCCTATCTTGTGGGTCTTGCCCGTATAATAGAGGATTCTCTCGGAGGTTGTGGTCTTACCGGCATCGATGTGAGCCATAATACCGATATTCCTCGTATATCTGAGATCTCTTGCCATCTTTTCAGATTAGAAACGGAAGTGTGCGAAGGCCTTGTTGGCCTCAGCCATCCTGTGCATATCCTCCTTTCTCTTGAAGGCTGCACCTTCACAGTTGTATGCTGCCATTATTTCGGCTGCAAGTTTTTCTGCCATGGAGTGACCTGCACGCTTGCGGGCGAAAAGCACCATATTCTTCATTGAGAGAGATACTTTTCTTTCAGGACGCACCTCCGTAGGCACTTGGAAGTTGGCACCACCAACCCTGCGGCTTTTTACCTCAACCTGCGGGGTTACGTTTTCAAGTGCCTTCTTCCAAATATCGAGAGGAGCCTGTTCAGAATCTTTCATCTTCTCGCCGATGATGTCGATTGCATCGTAAAAAATAGAATACGCGATACTCTTCTTCCCCTGCAACATAAGATTGTTCACGAAACGGGTTACCTG
>JAGHVE010000099.1 GCA_018064445.1 Candidatus Cacconaster equifaecalis | reverse complement strand
GTGGGCATTGCTCACGGTCTGGGCAACGCCCGCCGCATGCTCGAAGACATCCGCAGCGGCAAGAGCGAATTCCACGCAATCGAAATCATGGCCTGCCCCGGCGGATGTATCGGTGGCGGCGGACAGCCTCTGCACCACGGTAACGTCGAAGTGATTCGCGCCCGTGCAAAAGCCCTTTACGAAGAAGACCGCAACAAGCCTCTGCGCAAATCGCACGAGAATCCTTACATCAAACAGCTTTATGAGGAATACCTCGGCAAGCCGATGAGTGAAAAGGCTCACCACCTGTTGCACACCCGTTATTTCAACAAATCAGAAGAATAATTATGGAGAACAAGAAAATATCCTGTGCCGCTGTCCAGCAAATCAAGGACATCTGCCAGTCACACGGCAATGACGCCGGTGAGCTCATCAATATCCTTCACGAGACCCAGAATGCTTTCGGATATCTTCCCAAAGACGTGCAGGCTCTGGTTGCAAAATGTCTCGGCATTCCCGCAACCCGCGTGAACGGTGTGGTAAGTTTCTATGCCTTCTTTACGGAGAAACCCAAAGGCAAATACCCAATTTCCGTATGCCGCGGAACCGCCTGCTATGTGCGCGGCTCCGACAAGGTTCTGGAGGAAGTGAAGAAAGTTCTCGGAATCGAGGTAGGCCAGACAACTCCCGACGGAGTGTTCTCCCTGACTGTCTGCGTTGCGTAGGTGCCTGCGGACTTGCTCCCGTGATGACAATAGGCGGGAAGGTCTATGGCAACGTCGATCCCAAGAATGTCAGAAAGATTCTGGAAAGCGAAGAATTCAAGGGGAACTGATTTCCTTTACGTGTACAAATGAATAAAGCCATCCTGATTCCTTCAGGGTGGCTTTTATAAATCAAAAAAACGGAAAGATGCTGATAATTTTCACTAATTTTGTATCGTGAAGACAGAACTTTCAGGCCACTATTCTGCACGCAGACTCGCCCTCACCAGCATCCCGATGATTGGGATGATGATCATCACGTCCATCTACAGCATCGTGGACGGGTTCTTCGTGTCCAACTTCGCCGGATCGACAGAATTTGCCGCAATGAATCTGATATGGCCGGCCATCGGCCTGGTCTCGGCGCTCGGCCTTATGATCGGCTCCGGAGGCAGCGCATTGGTCTCCAAGACCTTGGGCGAAGGAGACAGGGAGACGGCGAATTCCATCTTCTCCCAACTCATAAAAATATGCATTGAACTCGGCACCGTCGCCGGAGTGCTCCTGTTCGTATTCATGAAGCCTCTCGTCATTGCGCTTGGAGCGGAGGGAGAGATGGTTCACTTTGCAGTGACCTACGGACGGACTGTGGCCATCGCAATGCCTTTCTTCATTCTCCAAATGGCGTTCCAGTCCTTCTATATGACGGCGGAGAGACCCGAACTCGGTACGAGAATGAGCATTATCTGCGGGCTTCTGAACATATCACTCGATGCGCTCTTCATCATCGGTTTCGGCTGGGGGCTCACAGGAGCCGCGCTTGCAACCGCGATATCGCTTGCCGCCGGCGGCATTTATCCCCTGCTGCGCTTCTCCTCCTCACGCAACAATTCGCATCTGAAGCTTGTCCGAGTCAATGGGTGGGGCTGGAAATCCATAGGCAGGAGTTGCGCCAACGGCTTGTCTGAATATGTTGGCAACGTAGCTCTGAACGTGGTCAGTATAGGATATAACCTCCAGCTGATGCGCTACATCGGAGAGGACGGAGTATCCGCCTACGGGATAATAATGTACGTCGGATTCATTTTCGGAGCCGTATTCATCGGCTACAACCTCTGTGTGTCGCAGGTGATTGCCTACAATTACGGGGCCGGCAACCGCGCCGAACTCCGAAGCCTGCTGCGCAACAGCATAGGCCTCATCGGAGCGGCAGGCATAATCCTTACTGGAATCGCAGAACTTTCGGCGCCCTGGCTTTCCTCCGCTTTCGTCGGATATGACGCAGAACTCTGCGCCCTTACTACACGTGCTCTAAGAATCTATATGCTGAGTTTCCTTCTCTGCGGGCTCAATATGTTCTGCTCAGCCTGGTTCACCGCCTTCGGCAACGGAATCGTTTCCGCCGTGGCAGCCTTTGCCCGAACGATGGTCTTCGAGATGGCCACCGTATTCATTCTACCCTCATTTCTCGGAATCGACGGAATCTGGAGTGCCGTCTGCGTAGCCGAGTTCCTGGCTTTCATAATGACGGTCACTCTCATCCTCGCCTACAGGGGCAGATACCTGCTCTGATGCGAGAACTTCAAGCCACTCGTATTCGCCGCCCCAGAGAGCAAGGAATTTCATAAACATTTCATGCGACAGCACAACGCTGGCCGTATTGTCACACGGATGGAAACTGACCTTTTCCGCCGTCTGCAAATCCTTGTCAAGGAAATATTTCACCCTGTGGCCATTATCGAAAAGTTCCTTCGAATCGGCAGAGTCCGCAATGCCGATGTCGTTGATGAGTCCGAATGCGCAGACACTGCCAGGGGCGACCCCTAAACAGCGGTCCATCCGCTCCGGTGAGGCAAAAGAGAGTTTCCCCTGATGGAGCATATGCTCCAGAGCATGTATATCCAGTGCTTTGTGGCACTCGTAGCTGATCAGGTAATGCCGGTTGCCCGTATGGTTGCGCATGAATAGATTCTTGCACTGCGTCGACTCAATGTCCTTCCAATATGCAAGGCATTCCTCTATGGTAAAAAGGGCTGGATGATAGTGTACCTCATATGGTATCCCGTGGTCTTCCAGCCACTTCAGCGTCTTCTGTATCTTTTCCGACTGCATAACTACAACAGGCCGAGAATCTGCTCGGCGTGTAT
>JAGHVE010000081.1 GCA_018064445.1 Candidatus Cacconaster equifaecalis | reverse complement strand
CTGTTGGAATCGACATACCATATATGCCCTTCCACACTCCGGAATCCCATCCTGCCGAGCAGCCTGCAATATGTTCCGACCTGCTCACCGTACTTCTTCCTCACGCTTCCGAACTTGTAGTCTATCACAATCGCACGGCCTCCGTCACGGCTCACGAGAATCCTGTCCGGTCTGAAGACGTTGCCGTATTCGTCGGCAATCGACGTCTCGTTGAGGGAGGAATATGTCCCGTCGAACCAGTGCCGCTCCGATATCGATGAAAGTCTCCGCGACAGCAGTCCGAAAGCCTCTTCGTCACCGTCGCACGCCTTTTCCAGGTCGGATTCCCGGTCCACCCTGGAAAGTATGTCGTGCAGTTCGATGCCCCTGTGCCTCGGAGAGCATTCACGGTCGAAATACTCCTCCGCCTGGAGGGAGAGCGACAGCCTGTCCCCCGCCGGAACAACGTCATACGTGCTCTGGAGAATCATATCCGCACTCCTTCTCTCTTCACGGCAGAGGGACAGAGCGCCTTCAACGTATTCCCCACCCCCGTCAAGCCGGCCGCTCAGAGCCTGTTTCAGATACGCGGCGAAAGACTTTATCCCGTTTTTGGAGGAGCCTGTATCGTGAGCATATATTATGAGGTCCCGCTTGGCTCTTGTGAGAGCCACATATGCGGTGTTGACGGAGTCGATGCGACTCAGCAGCAGTTCGTTTTCATATTGTTCAGCGAAAACGGTGTCCGCCAGACGGCTGGTCGCCTTTATGGGAATCAGCCCCATTTCGTCGAAGGGGGCGGGACACTCCATCCACACCGTGCTCGTGTGGGAGTTGAATTTCTCTTCGAGGAACGGGATGATTACGGCCTCCAGTCCCAGACCCTTGGCCTTGTGGATGGTCATTATCCTTACGGCATCCTGTCCTTCCGGGGCGCAGATGCTCTGCCTGCAGCCGGTCTCGTCCCACCATCTGAGAAATCCCCTGACAGAGGTCCCGAATTTATCCTGATATTCAAGAACGCAGTCCAGAAATGCGTGGATGAACGGGACATCGCTCTCTCCGACAGTGAACAGTTCGGAACCGATGAGATTCTGGCAGATGTCGTGGAGGGACCCGTCCGTAACATTGAGGGGAATCCTGTCCTTCAGATTTTCAACAAGCAGTGAGCATACCGGATCCTCCGGTGTGGAGAGGTAGCGCAGCACATTGACCAGTCCGGCGGTGCAGGCTGACGAGCCGACAAGCAGGGAATCTTCGGTTATGACACTGACTCCCTCTCTCATAAGGAAATTGGCGGCGGCAGCCCCCTCCACGTTCGTCCTGACAAGGACGGTTATGTCAGCAGGGCTGTAGCCGTTTGCAACAAGTTCGCGTATGTCCGAAAGAGTATGGCGCAGCGCATCTTCTTTCCACTGCCCTCCTTCGATGAATTTCACCTTCACTCTGCCGGGGTCCGCACTTCCGCGCTTTTCGGGGATTGTCTGGAAAGTGTCACCGTATATCTCCCCCAATGCACAGACTCTGCCGACATCCTTGAAAACCAGATTGTTGAAGTCAACGATAGATTTGCCGCTCCTCCAGTTCTCACTGAGAGACTCCCGACCGTCGACGTTGCCGACTCCGAGGTCCGTAAAGATATAGTCGCTCATCAGCCTCCAGTCGGAACCTCTCCATCGGTAGATGCTCTGCTTTATGTCACCCACCACGAGATTCCCGAAGCCTTTTGAAATGCTTTCCTGCAGCAGCGGCATAAAATTCTTCCACTGGAGGAGCGAGGTGTCCTGAGCCTCGTCGAGCATTATATGGTCGTACCGGTTGCCGATTTTCTCATAGACGAAGGGCGTGTCACTGCCGTCTATTATGTTGCCTAACAGGTCCGTGGCCTCGTTCAGAAGAAGGATGTTGTTCTCCTTCAGATACCGGGCGATGTTCCCGTAGAGGTCCGCATAGATTCCGAGAAGGGGCAGATTCCCACGGATTGCCACGGCGCTTGCATAATTCCTGTAGCCCTCCCCGAAAAGGATCATCGTCTTCTCCACCACCTCTTCAAGCCCCTCCGGATGCAGGCTTCCGAAGCTGTCGGGAAGTTTTTCGGAAGGGACCTTCATTTCTCCTGCAGCCAGGTGCCTGAACACCGTGAAGGGGCTCCTGCTTTTTCCCTTGAAATCTTCCGGAGCCAGTCCTGCCGCCGACATTATGCCAAGCGCCTCTTTCCCGAGGGCGGCGGCATCCTCCTTGAATGACGATATGATTGCGGAGAGTTTTTTCCCGGACTCCCTTATCCTGCCCCTGTCTCCGAAGGAGTCACCATACCTGCGGGCCTTGACCTTGAATTCCTCCCTGAAGAAAAGCCCGGCCATCTCTTCCAGCGGCCCCACGATGTTCCATCCCCCACCCTCTTCCACTACACTGAACGCATAGTCCTTCAACCAGTTGAGCAAATCTTCGTTCCCCGGGTCCCCTATTGAGTCGAGCATCCGGTCCACCGCCATCGAGACAACTCCGGCGGTGTCGAGTTCCACCTTGTAGGATGCGTATTGTCCGATTTCCCTTGCAAAGGAGCGTATCACAGTCTGGAAAAACCGGTCTATAGTGCTGACGTTGAAGCAGGTATAGTCATTCAGAATCCTGACGAGACGGTTGCGGGCCTTGACGGCCTTTTCCGGGGCAGCCGTGTCAAGGGACATTCTGTGGAGTTCCTCGATGATACGGGATTTCATCTCGTCTGTCGCCTTGTTGGTGAAGGTGACTGCCAGGATATGGCGGTATGACTCGTCATCCCCCTCCAGAAGCATCCTGATGTACTCCTGTGTGAGCCTGTGGGTCTTGCCCGCACCGGCAGAAGCCTTGAGAAGTTTCACCTTTTCCGACATAACTCCTTGAAATTGCAATATTCGCAGACATTGCCGTTCGTCTTCCTTGACGTGAAGGGGACGGTGGGGTCATATATCTCCGAAATAAGACTCCTGAGCCTCGATTCGAATTCATCGAGTTTTTCCGGGTCGATGAGTTTCGCTTCGGGGACGAAGGTGAATATGGAGCGCAGCGAGTAGATGCACTGGCTGTATGACAAATTGTCTTCTCCCCTCCCCGCATAACGCAGCATCAGCGCGTAGAAATAGAGTTGGAAGGCTATTGACGGCCTGTTTCCGAAAGGTTCGTCAAATATTTTATCCACATCGCCGCAATCGTCCTTGCCGTCGACTTTCCCGGTCTTGTAGTCCACGACCCTGACGATGCCGTCCCCACAGGTATCAAGCCTGTCGATTACGCCACCAAGCGTGGCGTGGCGACCGTCACCGAGGTCAATTCCGCACTCAATCGGCAGTTCGGTTCCCTTGACCGTCAGCGGCGCTATCCCGGAATCGACCTTCAGGGTCTGGTCTATATATTTGACAATAAGTTGTTTCAATATGATGTTGCGTCCGACGGTTTCTTTTATTTTAGCCTTTGAAAAGAAGGCTTCGTCCACGAGCCCGGAGATTTTCGCGCGGTCCTTCCGTATGCTCTCCATGTCGCGGGAAGTCAAGGGCTTGCCCGTAAGAGGCCTGTAGATTTTCTCCATCACCTCGTGGTAGATGGAGCCGAAAAGTCCGGCATCAAGATCTTCCACCACTTCGTCCTGCTCCTCTATCCTCATCACATACTGATAGTAGTATTTGAGAGGGCAATCGATGTAGGCGTTAAGCGCGGTGGCTGAGAATTTTGACGGCAATTTTCCGCTCTTGACGACGGATGTCTCTCCTTCCTCTTCCGCTCCTCCTTCCAGACGGTAGGCGGCCACTCTCTCCCTGACAGGTATGTTGTACTGGTATTTCAACTGCTTGATGAACCTGCTCTCCTCTCCGTTCCTGAGGCCTCCGGCCCGTGAGTCATAAATCAGGAAGACTCTCTTTGCCCGGCAGATGCTGCGGTAGAAGTAATAAGCCCATACAGAATCGTGGTATTCGTATGTGGGCAGGCCGAATCCTATGCGGATGTTGTATGGAATGAAGGAGGCGCTCACCGTCCTTGACGGGAATACGCCTTCCCCCACGGAAAGCATTATGACGTTCTCGAAATCGAGAGTTCTGGTTTCCAGAGGTCCCATTATCTGAAGTCCTTTCAGCGGTTCCCCCCGGTACGGGATGGAGACAAGACTGACGCACTGGTCCAGAAGCCTGTAGAATGTGGCGGAGCTCATATTCCAGTCAGAATCAAGGCGCTTCATCGTGGATTGTATCGTGGATATGGTCTTGTGGTAGTGGAACAGGAATTCCCGCTCCAGATCCGTCTGATACTCTTCGATGCTCTCTATCGTTTCAAGCAGGTATCCGGGGATTTCTCTTGTCTCCGGAACGTGCCTGAAGATGATTGGGAAGATGCCTCCGGCCGATGCAAGTGTCTCCTGAGGTATGTAGATGAGGTTATCCCTGCGTATCTCCGAGGCAAGGTCTTTCAGAACAGCGCCTTCTCCGCAACTCTTTGCAAAATAGGGGTGTTCGAGCATATCCAGCACGTCCGTATGGTAGAAGAAGACTTTCGCGTCCCTTTCCCTCGCGTTGTTCCGGAGCCGTTCCACAATCGCAAGGAAACTTGACGCACAACCGGCTCCCAGCGGGTATCCCATCGTGACATTGATGTTCCCGATAAATTCGGGGACGGCCCCCAGCATAGGCTGGAGCAGGGATTCGTCAGGGAGCACCACTGCTGTTCCGGTGCTGTCCTCCATATTGCCCGCCGAATGCAGTTCCTCAAGTATCTGTTGCGCGATGCGGGTCTGCCCCACGGACGACGGGACTGCGATGACTTCGAAACTCTGCCCCTCTTCGCAAGCCGGATCGTCCAGTTCTCTTTCAGACCTGTATCTCTCCACGTTCTCCCTTACGAAAAATCCGGCCCTGTTTTCGGGGTCCGTCACCATTTCCCCACGGAAGTCCCAGTAGAAATCGGCCAAACCATCGTCCCGCAGGGTATCCATCAATTTCTCCTCGCACCGGCTCAGGGCGTTGAGTCCGACGAAGACAATCTTGTCATATTCTTTCCGGAGTTTTTCCGAATAACCACCCGACTCGACTACTCCACGGTAAATCATCCCGTTGTAACCGAGTCCCGCGGAGGCGAGAGATGCCCTGAATTTACTGTACAGGGGGAGGAGCAGGTTCCAGGTGGTGAGAAACATCCGTTTCTTGTCCGACGGGTCGGCGCTGACGCTCGCGGCGTCGAACGCCCTGCAGAACCGGGCAATCGCCTGTTTCTGTTTTTCCGAGAGGAAATCATAGCTTACGCTCAGGTCTTTGAGGTCCGCTATGTTGACCAGAATCTTTTCCGCATCCACGAGGTATTTGTCGATGTCATCGAAGTCGCGGAGCAGAATGTCCCCCCAATAGACGAACTGGTCGAAGGTTTCCTCAGGCACTTCCTCCGCCGGTTTCGGCTTCACGGAGAGATAGTCCTTGAACAGAATGCCCAGAGCCTCGATTCCGTCGACCTTCCTCAGTGGTGACAATCCGCCGAACAGTTCGTCGATGGTGAGGATTTTCGGGCAGAACAGGGGTTTGCCGGACGCCTGCCCGAGATATTTCTGAAAGAAGATGGATGACCTCCGGTTCGGGAAGACGAAACACATCCGCTGCAGATTGTCACAATCCGCAAACGCGTGTGCAACGGCTTCCAGAAACTTCATCTACAGTCTTTTCTTGATGGCGGCGGTGGCCTCCTCGTAGCCGGGCTTCTCGAGAAGAGCGAACATATTCTTCTTGTACGCCTCCACTCCCGGCTGGTTGAAAGGATTGATTCCCAGCACATATGCGCTGATTCCGCAGACCTTCTCGAAGAAGTAGAACAACTGACCCATATTGTATTCGTCAATCGTGTCCATCGTCACCTCGATGTTGGGTACCCCTCCGTCAACGTGAGCAAGGAAAGTACCCTTCTGAGCCATCCTGTTGCAGAATTCGACATTCTTTCCGGCCAGGAAGTTCAGATTGTCAAGATTCCGGCTGTCGCTGCCGATGACTACCTTCCGCTTGGGGGCCGCCACCGTGATGACCGTCTCGAAAATCTCCCTCAACCCTTCCTGAATATACTGGCCCATTGAATGAAGGTCGGTCGTGAAAATCACGGAAGCGGGATAGATGCCCTTGCCGTCCTTGCCTTCGCTTTCACCGAACAGCTGCTTGAACCACTCTCCCACATACTGCATCTTGGGGTTGAAACTTGCAAGGATTTCAATGTGCTTGCCATTGTCGTACAGGGCATTCCTCATTGCGGCGTACTGCACGGCAGGATTTTCGGCAGAAGTGTCCATCAGGGATTTCTCCTCGTCCGCGGCACCCTTTATCATCGCCGCAATGTCAAAACCTGCAAGTGCAATGGGGAGAAGTCCGACCGGCGTGAGGACGCTGTAACGGCCTCCGATGTTGTCCTCGATGACGTATGTCTTGTAACCCTCCTGATTTGAAAGTGACTTGAGAGCTCCGCGCGCCTTGTCGGTCACGGCTATGATTCTCTCCTTCGCCTCCGCCTTGCCGTACTTCTCTTCGATATAACTCTTCATCAGACGGAAAGCCACTGCGGGCTCGGTGGTGGTGCCGCTCTTTGAAATGACCACGCAGGCGGTGTTGCGAATCTGCACGAGATCCATCAGTTCGGCCAGATAATCCTCGCTCAGATTGTTGCCGGCGAAGACGATGCGGGGCGCATCGCTTTCCATCTGGCTTGCAAAACTGTGGCTGAGAGCATCAATGGCAGCCTTCGCGCCCAGATATGAACCTCCGATTCCTATCACGACCACGAGGTTGACCCCCTTGTCTCTCCAAAGTTTGACAACTTTCAGATAATCTTCCAGTTCTTCCGCAGTGGTGGCGGAAGGAAGATGCCTCCAGCCGATGAAATCGCTGCCCTCTCCGGTACCGTCCTCCAGCACTTTATGGGCAGCCTGCGCCCTGGTCAGATATTCTTCGAATTCAGATTTGTTCACAAACGGCTCGCAGCCTTTCAAATTGATTTTAATCATAACATTTATTGTTTATTCATATTTTCGTATTCTTCATCTGTCAGAAGGTCGGAACCCGCCGCGGCGGCAACGGCCAGACGGTCGCATCTCTCGTTCTGGGGATGTCCGTTATGGCCCCTGATCCACCGGAAACTGACATTGTGTTTCCTGAACACTGTCAGAAACCTCCGCCACAAATCCTCATTCGCCTTCTTCACGAATCCCTTGGACTCCCATCCGAACACCCATCCTTTCTCGACTGCATCCACGACGTATGAAGAATCGCTCCATACGACCACCTCAGCCTTTTCCCACCTGATTGCTTCAAGACCCGTGATTACGGCCAGGAGTTCCATCCTGTTGTTGGTTGTGCACCTGTAGCCGGCAGAAATGACCTTTTCCAGCCCCGCGCAGTTCATCACGACCCCGAACCCTCCGGGACCGGGATTCCCGCTGCAGGCTCCGTCAGTATAGATGGTTATGGGAGACCTTGTCATTCGGGCATTATGGTACGTTCGTACCGTGGACCCTCGAAATGCTTTATTTCCAGCGGATTCGCACTGATTTCAGCATATTTTCTCCTGTTGTGGCAGAAATCCACGGCACTGTAGATTGCGGATATCATAGAACCGGGATTTGCCTTGCACTTGCCGGCTATGTCATACCCGGTGCCGTGGTCAGGAGAGGTGCGCACAATGGAAAGACCTGCAGTAAAGTTGACTCCGTCATCGAAAGCGAGAACCTTGAACGGAATGAGGCCCTGGTCGTGATACATTGCGAGCACACCGTCGAATTTCCTCTGGGCGAACGTTCCGAAAAATCCATCCGGCGAGTAGGGTCCGAATGCGAGTATACCCTCCTCTTTCGCAGCCTCTATGGCCGGGATTATGACTTCTGTCTCCTCCGTGCCGAGAGAACCGCCGTCCCCCGAGTGAGGATTGAGACTCAGCAGGGCTATCTTCGGCCTGTCACGTCCGAAATCGTGAATCAGAGAGGTGTTCATAAGCCTCGTCTTGCTGAGAATCAGTTCCTTGTTCAATGCCTTGCTGACCTCTGACAAAGGAAGATGATTTGTCACCACCCCTATGCGGAAATCAGAAGAGCACAGCAGCATCAGACCGTCCCTGACACCGAATTTGTCGATGAGATATTCGGTATGGCCGGGATATCCGAACCCCTGCTCAGCCACGGTGTGCTTGTTGATGGGGGCTGTCACGATTGCGTCAATCGCTCCCCTGCGGGCATCCGCGACAGCAGCCTCAAGAGCCATTATCGCCGCCTTTGCACCGTCAGCCGTCGGCTGCCCTATTTCGATTGCGAGGTTGTCGGGAACCGCATTAATGATGTTTATCCTTTTAGGACGGGCATCTTCCGCCGAATTGATGACATTGGTGGTCACCTGATCCGTTTCCGGAACGAACTTCTTGTGAATTCCAAAAAACCGTGATGACCCATACACGACGGGGGTACAGATATCGAGCATCCTTGCATCCGACAATGCCTTGATAATCACCTCATATCCGATGCCGTTGGTATCCCCCTGGGTTATTCCGAGCACTATTTTGTCTGCCATTTCGCAATTTTTCCGAAAGATACGAAAAACTTTCCTAAATTTGTAGGAGCATAGGTCTATTTTAATACAACACACATATATGAACAACAGCAGACGTAGTTTCATCAAAAAGAGCACCGCAGCCGTGGCCGCCTGCACGATTCTTCCGCGTGAAGTCTTCGGCAGAATGGGTGGCAGCAACAATTTCATAGCCCCCAGCGACCAGCTCACCCACGGCATCATCGGCGTGGGAGGAATCGGAAGGTCAGATTCCCACTTCTACAGCGACAGCAGTTGCCGTCTTGTGGCAATGTGCGACGTGGATTCAGAACATTTGAAGTCCGCATTCAATGCGGCGAAGGAACAATTCGGACAGACAACCAGAACTTATTCGGACTGGAGGGAACTGGTGCACGACCCCAACGTTGACGTGGTGCACATCGCAACCCCTCCCCACTGGCACGGCATAATGGCCTGCGAAGCAGCCCGGGCCGGAAAGGACATCTGGTGCGAGAAGCCTATGACCCGTACCATCGGTGAAGGCAAGCGTGTCCTCGAAGCCGTGAAACGCAACGGACGCGTGTTCCGCCTGAACACCTGGTTCCGTTTCAAGGACACTTTCTACGGACTGGGCACGACAGTCAAGCCTCTCAAGAAACTGGTTGACAGCGGCCTTCTCGGATGGCCCCTTACCGTCCGCATCTCCGGAGCGACAGGCTTCGCCTGGAAATTCTACTGGGTCGGAAAGGAGAATCTGGCACCCCAGCCCGTTCCGGAATGCCTCGACTACGATATGTGGCTCGGCCCAGCACCCTACAAGCCCTACAACGTCCATCGCACCCATCAGACATTCCGCGGATACTGGGATTATGACGGCGGCGGCCTTGCAGATATGGGACAGCACTACATCGACCCCGTCCAATACATTCTCGGCAGGGATGACACTTTCCCCGTAAAGGTGGAAATCGACGCTCCCCAGCAGCATCCCGACGCAGTGGGCACCTGGCGCAGCATCACCTATACATACGACGACGGATGCAAGATCATCCTCGAAGGCGAAGGCTATGAATCCGAAGGTAAAGTGCCTTACATAGAAGGTCCTCTGGGAAAGGTTTATAAAGGATTCGAGTGTACCATCCCAAATGTAATGAACCTTATCAACGAACTGCCCGACCCCAAAATCGAGGAGACGGATTTCATCCGCGCCGTGGGCAGCCGTCACCAGTTCTCACTCGACGAGTCCAAGGGATTCCACAGCTCGACGGTGGTGAATATGGGAGTATGCGCCCTGAGGCTCGGACGCAACCTCGAGTTCGACCCCGTCAGACAGATGTTCGTGAATGATGATGCCGCCAACCTGCTGATTGACCAGCCTATGCGCGGCGACTGGGCAAATTACATAAAATAAGACCGTTATGAGAAAGATATCCTATATTTTCATTTCCCTCGCCCTCCTGTTCTGTTTCGAGGGTCTTCTGGCGCAGGACTGCACAGATTCCGTTCTCTTCAATGCAGGCAAGCTGAAACCGGCCGGTGAAGGGGCGAACAGCAAATATGAATACGCAATCAGCGGAGCCGTCAATCTGGCGACAACCCCCGGAAAAGAGGCGCTGCGCGGCAAGGTGAAAAGCCAGCTCGAACAGGCGATTGAAGCGGCTTCCGACAAGGACGTCCGCCAGTTCCTCGAGTCTCAGCTCTACTTTATGGGTGTTCCTGCGGAGCCTGCGGCGGGTCCTTCTGAAAAGGAACTTCTCGCGTCCGCGAAGAAATTGGCGCGCAGCCGCAACTCCAACGAGCGTTGCCGGTCAATCTGGCTCTATTCCGACGTTTACGGCAAGGAGAACGCTACCCGTGTCCTCGCGGCGATGAACGACAAGGACAAGGCATACAGGATGACTGCACTTCACAGCTACGAAAAGTATGCTGACGACCAGTTCTATGCAGCCCTGACCGCACTTTTCCCCAAATTGGACACGGATGCGAAGGCCGACATTCTCTATTTCCTGGGAGAACAGGTTGCCGATTCCCAAATTGAAGCGATAATCGGCGAATTCGACGGGGCCAATGCCGCCGACGCAATGGCCGCCGCTGCAAAAATCGGCGGGGAGAAAGCCCTCGCAGCATTGGTCAGCCATCTTGGAGGAACCAATGACTGTGATGCATATCTGGCCTTGAGTTCATTCAACGGTGACGTAAGAGGAGCCGTGGAAGATGCCCTCAAGACGGAGTCCGCCGCTGCGAAGCCATCGCTTCTGAAACTTGCAGGCGAAAGACATTGTACATCTTCCTTCGTGGATGTTGTTGAAGCCCTGCATTCACAGAATGAAGCTACGGCCCTTGCCGCCGCAAACGCGCTCAAGGGCGTGTCCATTCCTGAGGACGCCGTTCACGTGGCTAATCTGCTACAATCTCTCAAAGACGAGAATCTGATTGCCCCTGTATCTGACGCTCTTGTGGGCTGCTACGCTGGTACCGATGGAAAATCCGCCTCCACAAGGATTCTTTCATTTGTCAAGGATGTCCCCGAAAGCGTGAAGGAGCGGTTCTATCCCGTACTGGCATCCACAAATTCCGACCTTGCGGCCGATTATCTCCTGACCGCATTCAAGTCAGGCCACTCCGACGCCGCGTTGAAGGCACTTTCAACCATCGACAATTTCAAGGCTGCCCCCGCTCTTCTGGAAGCGGCCTCGAAGGATGATTCGCACCTGGTCCGTTACGTCGAACTCATCAGCCGTTTCGTGAAGGATGATTCGGCCAAGGCCGGTGAATATGCAACAGCATTGAAGAGCGCCGTTTCAGCCAAAGTCAAATCACGCATAATCGGCGCTATGACTTCCGTCCCCACCATTGAGACCGTAAATCGGCTTGAGACGCTTCTGGACGACCCCGAGGTTGCATACAATGCCGCCAACGCATTGAAATCCGTGGTAAAAGAGGTGGCAGGCGAACTCCCCTACGCAAAAATCAAGGAATGTTTCGACAAGGTTGTCAAAGTTTATCAAGGCACAGGCAATGCGGATGACCTCTATGCAATCGACGAAATGAAGACCTTCCTTTCAGGATTGAAGAAATGACAAACCCTATAATTTATGAGCAAGAAAAGAATACTTATTGCAGCGCTCGCGCTGATACTTTCCGCCACTGCAACGGCCGCGCCCAAGCAGCCGGTTCTCAATTCGCCCGACGGCAGGACAACCGTCTCTGTGTCTGTTGACGGAGGCGTGAAATACTGCGTATCCAAAGACGGCGTGCGACTGCTCGCCCCTTCCGAAATTTCAATGACTCTTTCCGACGGCACCGTCTATGGCGGTCCTCAGGCAAAACTGCAGAAGGTCTCTTTCAAGAGCATCGACAACGTAATCCCGGCAGTCGCATACAAAAAGGCGCAAGTCCCCGAAAAATATAACGAAATGACCTTGAAATTCAAGGCTTTCAGCCTGATTTTCAGAGCGTACGATGATGGTGTCGCATACCGTTTTGTCTCCGCCTCCAAAGTGCCTTTCACGGTAAAGGACGAGCAGGCCGATTTCACCTTCCCTCAGGACTGGAACTGCTATGTGCCTTACGTGACACAGAATGACGAGACTCTTGAAGGCCAGTTCCACAACTCCTTCGAAAACATCTACAAGTATGAGAAAATCTCCGAGTTCGACAACACTCATCTGGCATTCCTTCCCCTGTTGGTGGACGCCCCGAACGGAGTCAAACTCTGCATCACCGAATCGGACCTTCTCCACTACCCCGGAATGTATCTCTACAAGGGTGACAAGCCCTGCTCATACAAGAGCGTCTTCGCCCCCTATCCCAAGAACAGAGTTCCCGAACCCGGCGACAGGGTAATTTCGATGTATGTCGAAGGGACCGAGGATTATATCGCCAAATGCGAACCTGCCTGCAACTTCCCCTGGAGGGTCATCGGCATAAGCAATTCCGACGGACAGCTTCTGGAGAGCGACCTTGTCTGGCTGCTCGCATCCCCTGCAGAGGCGGGTTCCGATTTCAGCTGGGTCAAACCCGGAAAGGTTGCCTGGGACTGGTGGAACGACTGGAATCTCTACGGAGTCGATTTCAGGGCCGGTGTCAACACCGAGACCTACAAGGCATACGTCGATTTCGCCTCGCAGTTCGGCATTGAATATGTCATTCTGGACGAAGGATGGTCCGACGCCACGAAGGCGGACCTGCGCACCGTGGTTGATGCCCTTGACCTGAAGGCCCTGATTGCCCACGCGGAGAAGAAGAATGTCGGCATCATCCTCTGGGCGGGTTTCTATCCCTTCCAGAAAGATATCGAA
>JAGHVE010000047.1 GCA_018064445.1 Candidatus Cacconaster equifaecalis | reverse complement strand
AATCTGTCCTTCCGTGCCTGGAGGTACAGATCTGATTCTCAGGAACGGACGGGAGATGTTGGATGTCTTTGCCGGCCTGGGTGTCCCTTTTGACACCATCTGGATCTGGCCTTATGATCAGGGCGGATGCACTTGCGAATACTGCAGCCCATGGGGTGTCTAAGCAATCACGTTTCATCCGCGCATACGGGTGAATCCGATTTTATTAGGGGCGTTAAACATGTATGTTTTGCCGGTGACAAGTTAGCCTGTTCGAGAGCTGAAATCACCAAGTTTCATTGAGCCAAATGGAAGCATATTGCACCGGGAATAGTGCACAATTCGGAAATATTTGCACAGAAATCAGTGCACACTTCTTTGCTGATACTACTTATGACGTTATTTTACATTTTTCCAAGGTGGAATCGAGTAAAAACTGACATTTTTCCAACTTTTTCAAAATTGTTATAAAAATTGCAAAATCCGAGGTTGGGTACGGCACCCTAAGGGACTTCCGGTTAATCCTGGCATTTTAATAATGATACTCAAGCCTTGTCAACAACCTCGCGGTAAGGTTTGATCATCCCTTCATTCATCTTGCCTCCCATCTTGGACTTGAGTTTCTGATTGTGCATCAGGGAGCCCACGAGATACATCTTCATTGACGTTCCGAACTTCTTCTGAGGGAAGTCGTACTGGCCGTGGCTTTTGAAGAAGCGGTGGTCCGCACGCATCAGGCCGCGCATAAGGAAAATCAGATCTC
Source organism: Candidatus Cacconaster equifaecalis (assembly GCA_018064445.1). Taxonomy (GTDB): domain Bacteria; phylum Bacteroidota; class Bacteroidia; order Bacteroidales; family UBA932; genus Cacconaster; species Cacconaster equifaecalis. The sequence goes on along the minus strand of JAGHVE010000047.1, from coordinate 1,397 downwards.
GGAAAATCTTCATGCCGCCTACGCCAAGGAAGTTCTGCGGCATCACTATGCCGTTTTCCATCGCATAGCAGAGCGAGTCACTCAAGCGCTGCAGTGCCCCGTCCGTTCCAGCCTCATTGCCGGCAACTCCGGCCAGAAAGTTACCGCCGACCTGAGCCCTTGCCTCCAGCACCGTTCGGAGGTTGTTCTCCTGCGAATACAGGCCGTCGATGATATACCCGAAAGGAGTCCCCATGGTCACTGTCCTGTGGCCGTTGCAGAACTGACGGTCATCGTACATCTTGAAGCGGGAGCCCATCGAGTGGTCCTGGATACAGAAGGCGTATATTATCGCGTCATGCTTATGTATTGTACCGCGAAGGAACTCATCGAATCCGTCCTTGTAGAAGCACTTCCCGGTAGCCGAGCAGTTGAAGCAGCTGATGCATCCGCCCTGGAAGGGGAAATCCTCGATGTTCACAACGTCGCACTCATACGGGAACACTGCCAGAAAACGGTCCACCATCGTCTTCAGGGCTGAGTCTCCCGCCTTGATATCGGCCACTATTACGGCCCTGCGCTCAGATGACTTGGGCAGCGGCTGACATTGGGTTGCGGGCACGGGGACGAAGTCGGGAGCGAAGTGATCCGGCTTCTTGAAAAAGCCCTTGCCGATGTTCCACAATAGCATACGGAACCAGTCCACGGCCTGACGCTGGCCATTCTCCGTGAGAAGATCATCCATATCGGCCGAAAGGCCCTCTACGAACGGCAGGGCCATATCGGCACAGTTGTCCTCAATGAATTTGTGCGCCGTGATGTCATAGAAATGCTTCGAGGTCGTGACTTGTGTAGCGTATTTCCCGGACAGGTCAATGCCGGAAGCCTTCAGCAGCTCTATGAAACGGTGCAGCTGGCACGGCACTAGAAAAGTGTACACCGGATAGCTGAAGAGCAGGACATCAGCCTTTGCAACGGCCTCCGCGGCCGGAGAAAAGTCCTTCTCCAACGCCTTTATGCGCTGACCGGCGTTAAGATAATCAAAATTGCACTGAGGGAATTTCTTCTGCAGATAAAGGCATGTCTGCAGTGTGGTGGAATACTTGCCCTTGGGGCTTCCGTTGATTACAAGTACATTAAGCATGCTCAAAGATAGTAACTTTTCGGATTCTGACACTCTCCAGATGTGCGACAAGCACTGAGATGAGGCAGTACACACCGGTCTGTATGAGCAGCCCGTTCAACAGATCCCCGACCTGTGTCAGTTCACATCCCGCCGTGTTCAGGTTGATGAACGCAGGGCAGGCGAACGATGTTGGGAATATAAACGAGAACAGCCTCCAGACTTTCGGGAATGCCGTTACCGGCCAGGAGAACCCGGTCAGGAACATCGCAATCGGCGAAATGAACAGCAGGGC
>JAGHVE010000038.1 GCA_018064445.1 Candidatus Cacconaster equifaecalis | reverse complement strand
GCGTGATGGCTGTTTCCACCCTGTCCGATATAGAAAGCCATATCAGACTCGGCGAATCCACGATAAGGAAGCATACCCAGAGCATTTGCCCAGGGACGCTCGGTGATATACATATATGGAGACTGGACTGCCAGTTCCAATTCCTGTACGTTCTGCCAGGGTTGCTGATTGGGTCTTTCGAGTTCAAAGGCCTTTTCGCAGGAAGAGAGCATCAGCGAAGCTGCCAGAATGGCAAGAGTCCCGTATAATATTTTCTTCATAACTGTAATCATATTTAGAACTTAAGATTAACACCAAGATTGAACATTCTGGATGCAGGCATAGCGTTGAAAGACTCGACTGCGGCACCTGTAGCCTGATCAATCATGACCTCAGGATCATAACCGGAGAAAGGAGTGACAGTGAAGAGATTCACTCCGGACATATAGATGCGGATGCCCTTTATTCCATTGGCATCTGTCTTCTTCAGAGGAACGGTGTAACCGATGGTGAGGTTACGGAGTTTCAGGAAGTCACCCTTCTCGAGGAATCTTGAGGAAGGAGTCTTGTTGGTGGAACCGTACTCAACAGGATCGGTTGAGGGCTCTCCCTTATCGTCATAGAAATAGTTGTTGCCGGATGTGACCATAGGGATATTGCTGGTGTCGCCGGGCTTGGTCCAGGCGTTGAGCAGGGCCTTGTCGGACACGAGGATACCCTCTGTGAAGCTCTGTGCACTCTGACGGAGCCAGCTGTAGATATAGTTGCCGGCTGAGAATGAGAAGAGAGCGTAGACATCGAAGCCGTGGAATGTCAATGAAGTATTGAGACCTCCGGTGATTTTGGGAAGAGCGCTCTTGCCTTCGAGAATCATCCTGTTGGTGGTCATATTCGTAGTGGTAGCGGGAATGAGCTTGCCGGTGTGGGAAGTCTCCCCGTTTTCATCGGTCTGGACCTCATAGATCATAGGGATACCCTTCTGGGGATCGACACCCGCATATTCTGCCATATAATAGGTACCGAAAGCATGGCCGGACTTCATTATGGTTCTGACCTCACTGCCGACACCGGTGTTGAGGATACCGGCACCGTTCTGGTCTGAAAGTGCATCGAGTCCTGTTATCTTATTGACGTTGTAAGAAATGTTGAAGCCGATATTCCAGGTGAAGTCCTTCTTCTGGATCAGACCTGCATTGATATCGAATTCGATACCCTGATTGTACATCTTGCCGACGTTGCCCCAACAGATATTGTCCTGGCCTTCTCCCTGGTCGCCGCGGATACCGGCTGACATAGGCATTGTGACCTTGAGGAGCATGTCATTGACATTCTGACGATAATAAGCGATGGATCCGTTGATGCGGTTGTTGAGGAATCCGAAGTCGATACCTGCATCATAAGAAGTCGTCGTCTCCCATTTGATATGAGGGTTACCGATGCTGTAAAGGTAGCTTGAGTTGTTGCCTACGAGTGAACGGCTCTTGCCTGTTGCAATGAGCCACTTGTCTTCGGTAACGCCTGCGGGAGCATTGGTGTTACCAGTCTGACCCACGCTGCCGCGAAGTTTCAGAAGGTTCACGACATCCTTGTTGAACCAGGGCTCTTCGGAAATGATCCAACCGAGACCGCCTGAGAAGAAGGTCGCCCAACGATTCTCGGGAGTGAAGGTTGACAGACCGTCACGCCTTACGCTGGCATTGATGATGTATCTGTCCAGAAGTTTGTAGTTTGCGCGAAGGAAATATCCGAGAAGATAGCGCTCACTGTTGGGATCCAGCTTGGAGTAACCGCTGATGGCAGTAGGAGTGCCGATTTCAGGGAAAACACCTACGAGACCTGTACCCTTGATGTTGGTGATGTGCGTGTTGCGGGCATTGTACTCGATACCGGCCACTGCATTGATCTCGTGGATACCGTTGAAAGTATTGTCATAAGAGATGAGGGCATCGTAATTGTTGATCAGAGCGGTGCTCTTCTGCTCCATAGCCTCGGCTCCATTCACAGTGACATAATCACTGCGCCAGGATTCGGTCTGGCTGTTGACGTAGTTCACGCCCCACTCAGCCTTCAGTTTGAGTCCCTTGACGGGAAGGTTGACAGTAACTCCGAGGATATTCAGCAAGTTCATTGTCTTGAGCTGTGACCGGGAGTTGCTGGGATCCATACTTGCGAGAGGGTTGATGAATGCCTTGGACTGCCAGAATCCGTTGTAACCTTCCGGATCATAGACGCTGTACCAGGGAAGTGCATTGGAATTGACCTGTGCCCAGCCGCCGGTACCCTGCTTTCCGTCCTTGGACTTGATACGGTTGTTGTCCGTATAGGTTGCAGAGAGACGATAATCTACATCCACCCATTTGCAGATATTCCACTTGGTCTTGATATTGCCGGAGAATGTCTGCATATCGTTGAACTTGAGGTTACCGTTATCCTTGCGGTACTTGAGGGATGCATAAGTGTTGGTCTTCTCCGAGCCCTGGCTCAAAGAGACGTTTGCCTCATAGAAAGATCCTGCCTTGCGGGAGATTTCCTTAGCCCAGTCAGTGTTGACCTTCTCGGCAATCGCCCTCGTATATTTTGTCTGGAAATTGGCAGGGAACTCACCGCTTCCGGCATAGGTGGTGGCTACATCATAAGGAGTGCCATACCTGTTCTGGGATGCGATATCGGCAATCTTGAACCACTCTGTTGTGTTGGCCAGACCGATATCGGTCTTCTCCCACTGGGAGATACCGCCCTTGATGTCTGCGGAAACCTTCACGCCACCCTTCTGACCTGATTTTGTGGTAACGATGATAACGCCGTTGGAGCCTCTGGAGCCGTAAATCGCAGTAGCGGCTGCATCCTTCAGGACCTGGATGGACTCAATGTCATTGGCATTGAACATTCCGAGGACACTCTGATTTGATTCACCGTCATTGCTGTAGTCCATGGAACCTGACTGAATCGGCATTCCGTCAACGATCCAGAGAGGGTCGGTGTTGGAAGAGATTGAGCTGATGCCTCTCACCTTAACCTGCTGGGTTGAGCCGGGGACACCGTTGTTGCCATTGACAATGATGCCGGAAGCCGCTCCCTGAAGAGCTGACTCCACTGACACGGGGTTGAGTTTCGCAATCTCTTCAGACTTGATGGTGCTGAGAGAGCCGATGTAGTCGCGCTTCTTGGCGGTACCGTAACCGATGACTACTACATCATCAAGAAGTTCGCTGTCAGTCTTGAGAGTCACGTCGATGACGCCTCTGCCGGCAACATCGATTGACTGGCCTTCAAAACCGATTGAGGAGATTTCGAGAACAGCGCTTGAGGGTGCGGAAATTGAATACTTTCCGTCAAGGTCGGTGCTGACACCGTTCGTTGTTCCCTTTACGAGGACGCTGACGCCGGGAACGGGCACGCCGCTCTCATCGACAACGGTTCCTGAGACAACCACCTGTCCGGCAGCCTGGGCAAAGCCTGCGAGAGGCATTGCGATGACAGCAGCGAGGACAGCGATTGCTTTGAACAATTTTTTCTTCATACTGTTGGTTTTTTGGTTAATGGATTAAGATATGTTAT
>JAGHVE010000068.1 GCA_018064445.1 Candidatus Cacconaster equifaecalis | reverse complement strand
TTCTTCACTTCCTTGTTCTCATTTCTTTTCATGATTGTACCTCTTTATTTGGTTTCTGGTACAAAGATGAACCGATGTTGTCCCAATTTGCGGGACAACCTAAGAATTTCTTGAATTTTTTGGTTTTTTTGTAAGCGCCTCCGGGTGGACGTCTTGACGCGTGCCGGTAAATTAGATTCTCTAAAATACGTGGGCAATGAAAACTTTGCGTATATTTGCAGAAACTGTTACAGAAATGGCAAAACCGATTAAAGAGACACCTATTTTGACAGGGAAGGACGCAGAACGGTTCGTTTCTGAGATGCAAAGAGTGGACAGCCTCAGTGCTGAGCAGCGCCAGTCCAACTACGCGCAGCTGATGGCTCAGTACAAAGAAGCTACACGGAATATCGAAATCTGCATCTGATGAAATTAGTCCGTCTGACTGCCGACTATCCTCTCCAGTCATTTGACTGCGGAGACGAGGACTTGAATGAGTTCCTTCTTGACGATGCAAAGCATTTCCTTGAGAAACGCATCGCAAATACCTTCATCCTTGAGGATGAGGGTCGGATTGTCGCATATTGTTGTCTGCTGAATGACAAGGTGACAAGGTTGGAGATTATCGGAAGCCAGTGGAAGAAAATCAAGGATTCCTTTCCGGACGGAAAGAAGTTCCGCAGTTATCCTTCCATCAAAATCGGTCGTTTTGCCGTTGCCAAGGATTACCAGAGCCAGCACCTAGGCGCTCACCTGATGTCCATCATCAAGACCCTGTTGAGCGACGAGAATATCTATTCGGCATTCCGTTTCATTACTGTTGATGCATACTACTGTGCCCTTGATTTCTATAGGCACAACGGGTTCAAAGAGCTCACCCAAACTGATGAGAACGACAGCACAAGGCTGATGTATTTCGACATGCTTGAGGTCGGTCACCGCTGAAGTGTTTCAGAAAGCCGTCATGGGCGTCCCGGACGGATTGAAGAACATAAGGGTTAGGCTCTGTACACAGGACTTCCGTCCAATGGCGGTCCAGGTGGCGTCGGGTACGGGAGCGGAGGAAGCGACCGTTGGGGCATACGATGGCACCGAGAAACGGGACTCCGCAATCGCAGGATATGATTTGCGTCTTGTGTGCGTTCACCGATAGATGCAGTCTGGTCCTCAGGAAGTCTTCAATGAGTACGACGGCTCCTTCAAGCCTCTCCCGTGAATCATCGACAAGATAAAAGTCATCCACATACCGGCCGTAATGCCGGAAGCCGAGTTCCCGCTTGCAGAACTGGTCAAGGTCATTAAGGTAGATGTTCGAGAACAACTGTGATGTGAGGTTGCCGATAGCCAGGCCGCAGCCTGGTGCAGCCTTGAACAAACTTTTGGAAGCAGGAAGACCCTTCCAGTCGGAATGTTTCCCCTTCACCCGGCATCCTTTTGTGGGATCATTGAAGATGACCTTGTTCAGGAGGAAAACCACAGTGTCATAGTCAAACCCGTCTGGGAGGCGCTCCAGAATACGAAGCCTCTCCAGCCGTTCCATTATGATGTCGTTCAGGATCATCTTGTCGATGTTCATGAAGTAACCGGAAATGTCCATCTTCAAGACATAACAGGGCGCTGTCCGATTCATGGAGCAGGAGCGTAGGTGATGCTCCAGCCTCTCTATGCCGAATAGAGTTCCCTTCCCCTTGCGGCAGGAGTATGAGTCATAGATGAAGGTTGGCTCGAAGAGCGGCTCGAGCTTGTTGAAAAGGTAATGGTGGATGATTCTGTCACGGAAGGATGCGGCGAAGACCTCCCGCTGGACCGGGTCCCGGATGATGAAGCAGATACTACGCCCGGGAGAATACGTCCGGTCTCGGACTTCCTCGTAAAGGGATATGAGATTCCTGGAGAGATGCGCCTCGAACTTCATCTGGGAGGCGGTGTTGCGCTTGTTCGCGCGCGCAGAGTAGTAGGAAGCGAAAAGATCCGTAAGCAGGGATCGGTCTGATTGATGCTGTGACGAGACGGACAGAGTAGGCCTGGTTCCGATTGTCGTTGTGGTTCGGATTGACATTGCCGCTGTTGAAGTTCAAGTCAAAGGCGTTGTTGTCGCCGTTCGAAGACGCGGACCAGTAGTAGCCGTTGCTGCCTGCGTTGTTGACGTTCGTATTGCCATTGTTGCCATCGCGATAGCCGGCAGCGGGAAGTCCGGGAATTTAAGTGGCCCGTAATATCCCTTTCGGTCACCTTTTCAGGAATCCGGCTGGAAGCCTTCAAGATTTGATACAGAGCGGGCCACTGAATCAATCTCTTCCCTCAGGTACGTCAGCCTTGACCTTTCGCTGAAGGAGAGACAACTGTTTGCTCACGGATTGAATCTTTTCGCTAAGCATTGCATATGAGTTCAGGGATATTTCTTTCATGTCCTTAAGGAACTGGAGCAGGAAGCACAGCTCATCACAAAGAGGAAGGGCCCGGTCTATCAGAGCCTTCCTGTCTTCGCCCTTTACGTCATAGATTGAGCCGACGAGTTTACACGACTCATAAGCCAACTCTTTGAGATGTACTCCGAAAGGGTCCTGGCAGTTCTTCGAGATGTTCTTTGAAATCAGTGTGACCTGAGTTAGGACGTCATACGCGGTCTTGTACACCGGAGCACTTTCGATTATCTTGCTGTATGGAGTGAGCATTGCACGTGATGCCTGCTCCACCTCCTGGGCATCCCTCCAGACAAGGAATTCGCTATTGTCTATTGGGGTTGACAACGTGACACGAACGGTTTTCTCATCGATCCTGACGAACATCTGGCTGCTCAGAAACTTGTCCAATGTGGTCTGCGGGAAACCTACATAGAGGATGTCACGGCCCAGTGTCTTCGACTCCTTGCGGAGGACATTGTATGCCTTGATGCGGGTACAGAATGCAAAGGCGGACTGCTCGTACGCCTTGTAGAACGTTCCCTCAAGGTAAAGGTTGATGTATCCCGTGTTATCCTGTTCTATGTCTATGATTTCCTTCTGGGTCATCTAAGTATGAAAAATCGTTCAAAAAAAATCGTCGGCTTCGCCGAATGACGCCAGCGCCCCGCGGGCGCTGGACTATGGCTTTCAAGGATTTCAATAGGTCAACTTTCCTTAGCCCTACGGGCTTGGGAAAGTTGCTTTTATTAATTTGATTCTGTGACGAGACGGACAGAGTAGGCCTGGGTCCGATCGTCGTCGTGGTCCGGATTGACATCGCCGCTGAAGAAGCCCAAGCCAAAGGCGAGGCTGTCGCCGTTCGAAGACGCGGACCAGTAGTAGCCGAGGCTGCCTGCGTAGAGGACGTCCGTATCGCCATTGTCGCCACCGCGATAGCCGGCAGCGGGAAGAAAAACGCAGCCGGCAGATTGCAGAGCCTCAAAGGCTGCGCTTTTATAATTCACTCCGTTCCAATCCGATTTAGCCGCATCGAAAGTTTCAGGTTCGGCGCCCGCTCCTGATGGCCAGGTGAATGTATCCGGGAAAATAAGAAGGCCTGGCATATCATTTACCTTGACCTCCGCGTAACGATGATATTCCGATGACCGTTTGTTCAAAAGGTAATTCCACTCTCCATTATCTCCTCCGGAAAGAACTCTCCATATCCCCTTTTGGCCGTTAACGACAAGGTCGGGGTTCGGCGACAGGTGGTCATTGCCTGCGTTGGTGAAGAAATTGTCATTGGCTGAGGTGCTTGTCTCTCCGTATTTCTGTTTGACGGACTCAGTCAGGCTCTTGCTCCACATGAAGTGAGAGATATGACCGTTTGACGCCCAATCGGCTCTTGAAAACTGATACTGCTCGTCTTCGTTATGAAGCACATTGTTCTGGCACCACATGTTTCCTCGAGCGAACTTCACCTTCCTCACATTGCCTTCCCCATCATCGGCCACGGTGAAGACTCCCGGAAGCGGGTAGTCATAGAATTCATAAAGCGCGGACACCTCAAGGTCCTTTGTAATGTCTTCAAGGACGATGGTGTCCCCGGTTTCTGTTCTGCCATCGCATACCATTTTCGTATGATATCCAGGGACAGTTTTGGAGACCTTGACGGTCACCGTCCTTCCTTCAGGGATATTATTCCCTATTCCACTAAATCCGATATTGTCAAGGTAACCTCCCGCGGGAGTCACATCGGGCACTATACTTCCCGTCACCTTGAATATCTTAGCGTAAGCCAGAGTGGCGGTGATGTCGGATGTTATGTCGGAAATCGTAAACGTGCTGATGTTGCCATTTTCAACAGGAGCAACCCTTGTGTCGGTCCCAATTCGAATAACGAGCGGTTTTACAGTCTTGGAACATACTTCAACCTTTACAGAGTTTCCATCGGGCTTGCATTGCACGATAAGATTGCCGGCAATCCCTGCATCCTCTACTGCGTCGGACAATTTCACCGTCACTTTATAGTCGCCTCCGACAGTTACCGTCTGGGCGCCGCCGTCGCCCCAGGCGCCGATGGAGGAGCCGTCAATACTGACGCTGGTGTTCTTCACTGTGAGGTTGATGTCGGTCTGGATGCCGGACTGGAGCTTAACTGCGAGATTATCCGTGAGGTCCACCTTGTATGACTTGCCGTCGACGGTGAACCTTAGTGTAATGGCCTGTGGCGTGTCTTT
>JAGHVE010000007.1 GCA_018064445.1 Candidatus Cacconaster equifaecalis | reverse complement strand
ACCGGGGCCTGGTTCTTCTTCATCTCCAAGATGCTCGGGGCGTCAGTCCGCTTCTTCGTGGTATGCATCGTGCTTCAGAACCTTCTGTTCGGACCTCTCGGAATACCGTTCACCGTCAATATCATCGTCTCAATCAGCCTTATCTTCCTATATACGTCCCAGGGTGGAGTCAAGACCGTCATCTGGACTGACTCGCTCAAGACTTTATGCATCGTTTCCGCAGTCATCATCTGCATTGTCACGATGGCGGGCGCACTTGGAATGAATTTCAATTCAATGTGCAGGGCGGTGGCAGACGACCCGTGTTCCAGGATTTTCTTCTTCGACGACCCGAAGAACGGCCTGTTCTTCTGGAAGCAGTTCATAGCCGGCATCTTCCTTGTGATTGCCACGAATGGTCTTGACCAGGATATGATGCAACGGAACCTTTCCTGCAGGAACTCGAAAGAAGCCGCAAAGAGCGTCCTTCTGGGCGCCGGCGTCCAGTTCGTAATAATATTCCTTTTCCTTATGCTGGGCGTTCTGATGCTCCGGTATTTCAATCTTGAGACTTTCGGAGCCAAAGGAGCACCGGCAGAGGATGTGATATCAGGGTTGTCCGGGTCGACGGACAATCTCTTTCCGACGGTCGTGGCTTCCAAAGGAATGCCGTCAGTGGCAGTGTTCCTGTTTGTGCTCGGTCTGTGCGCCGCATCCTATTCCACCGCAGGGGCCGCCCTCACGGCATTGACGACCTCTTTCACGATAGATATCCTAAAGGCGGACAGAAAGAAAGAAGGTAACTCCCTTGACCGGACCCGCAAATGGGTTCACGCATCTATGGCCGTATGTATGGGCGCCGTGATTCTCGTTTTCAATGCAATCAACAATCAGGACGCAATCAGTGCCGTCTACCTGCTTGCCAGCTACACATACGGTCCCATACTGGGCCTGTTCGCTTTCGGGATGATGTGCAAGGCCCCTGTAAGGGACCGGGCCGTTCCCTTAATCTGCATTGCCGCCCCGTTCCTGAGCTATGCACTGAAAACGTGGCTCAAACTTTCGTTCGGATATACGGTAAGTTACGAACTCCTTCTCATAAATGCGGCGTTCGTGATGGTCGGAATGGCTCTGGTGCGGATGCCGGTCACTTCCGTTCCTTGCCGAAAACAGCCTTGAGTTTCGCGGCATCGAACTTGAGTTTCCGGTCATATGTGTAGATACCGTTCTGCTCCTGCTCGACGTCCGTAAGCTGGGTATAGCAGAAACCGCTGATATAGTCGAATCCGAGGATGACGTCCGTCAACTTTTCGAGCCTTTCATAGAATTCATCCAATGATTTCGGAGCATTGCCGTAACCCCAGCTGTTTTCCGCATATTTCTCTATTATCCATCTGATTCCGCCGTATTCGTCCAGGAAATAGGGCTGGCCTGCGTACGGCACCTCGTACTCTTCGTTGCAGGTGGGTACCTTCGAGTCGCTTTCCGGAGTCAGTTCCTCCGCAAGCTCTTCGGGGTCTTGGTTATAGTTGTGGTAGGACCAGATGTCGGTCTTGACGTGGAGCCCGCCGCTGGCATCGTGTACCGGACGATAGTCCAGATTATGTGTAAGGTTGTATACGTCAGAGACAAAGCGATACTGGTTCATTGACTCGTCGCTTCCAAAAGGATAGTCGCAAGGCCAGATTTCGTTGAATGGAGTCCACGCAATGATGGACGGGTGGTTGCGGTCACGGACGACAATCTCTTCCCATTCGGTGAGAAAATTGCGTGCGGCAGTGTTGTCCTGCATTTCGACGCCCCAGCTGGAGCTCTCGCCCCAGGTCAGGTATCCGAGCTTGTCGGCCCAGTAGTGGAATCTCTCCTCGAACACCTTCTGGTGGAGTCTGGCACCGTTGAAACCGACGGCCATACTTCTCTCGATGTCGGCCTTCAGTTCGGAATCAGTCGGGGCGGTCCATACGCCATCCGGATAGAATCCCTGATCGAGAACGAATCTGAGGAAAACCGGCTCATTGTTGAGGAAAAGCCTGTTGCCCTCGATATGTACCTTCCTCATACCTGCGTATGACTTGACTTCATCGATAACTTTTCCGTCCTTGTCAAGAACTTCATAGCGGATGTCATAGAGGAAAGGACTCTCCGGAGACCAGGTTTTCGCCTTCTTCACCGGAACCGTCACGGTCATCGGGGTAGAAGCCGCAGCCGTCGAGGAAGCCACCACCTTTCCGTTGTCAATCACCTTGACGCTGAACTGCAACCCTTCTTTCAATGAATAGAATGTCGGTTCGAAGACAAAACTGCTCCTGTCAAGGTCCGGTTTTACATATACGCCCTTCAAACCCGCAGGATTGACAGCCTCCATCCAGACCGTCTGCCATATTCCCGTGGTCCTGGTATACATACATCCTTCAGAATAATAATTGCGGCTCTGCTTGCCTCCGGTCTGGGTACCGGACCTCAAGTCGTCCTTCACCATCAGAACTAGATTAGCCGTCTTTCCGGGGGTGGTGAATGCAGTGATATCGAACTCAAAGGAGGAGGTGCCTCCCCAATGCCTGCCGACAAACTTGCCGTCCACGTACAGAGTGCAGAAATAATCCACCGCTCCGAAGTGAATCAGCACATTCCTGCCCTTCCAGTCCGCAGGGACCTCCACCTTGCGCTGGTACCACATACAGTTGATGAAATCCTTGTATTCCACTCCGGAGAGTTTGCTCTCGGGGCAGAAAGGCACGTTGATGGTGCCGTCAAAACCCTCCGATGACATCAGACCTCTGGTCTGTCCGGTCTGCCCGAAATCAAAAGTATAGGTCCATTCCCCATTGAGATTGATCCAACTTGTACGCTCGAACTGCGGACGGGGAAATTCGGGACGAGGTACGGCTGCATAAGCAGATACAGCTGCGGTCAGGAGTACCGCAAGAAACAATGCTGATTTTTTCATAACAATATCTAAAATATTTACAAATTTAGCAAAAATGTGCGAGATTTCCGCCTGCTTGCCGATGGTTTTGCGTATATTTGAAGATTCAAACACAAGATATCCATCGATATGACAACTTTTTCAAAAACCATTATTGCGGCCGCAGCGGTCCTGGCCTGCGCCTGCACCCCGAAATACAATGAGGGCGAGGTAAGTTACAAAATCTGGGAAGGATACGAAAACGAAGAACTCCCGGACTTCAGCACCCTCGGCGAGCCGACTGCGACAGGTACGGGAAGAGGATTCGAACTGCTGGAATACACTGCCCCCGAAAAGAATCACTTTCTGGCGGAATTCACCTCCACCCTTACCGTTCCCGCAGAAAAGGAATATACGTTCCTGCTCTATTCTGATGACTGTTCAAGATTCATAGTGGACGGGGACACATTGGTGGGAATGAATGACTGTGCATACGCCTTCGCAGGAAAGACGCTGAAAAAAGGAAAGCACAAGCTTACGCTTCAATATCTGGAACGGGACGGAGGACAGGGACTTGACCTCTATTTCTATGAAAAGGGACAGTTGCCCCGCGACTACGGCACTCAGGCTCCCGAATACAGGATTCCCGACTT
>JAGHVE010000002.1 GCA_018064445.1 Candidatus Cacconaster equifaecalis | reverse complement strand
TCAGCGGTCCGGCGGAGACCGTGTATTTGCCTCAGGCAAATACGGCAAGGTCGGGAGCCGCGGGGCTTGGGGCAGAGCCCCGTATAGAAAGCGCTGTCCGGTCGCAAGTCAACCCAGCCTTGACAGAAACTGCCGCTACGGAATCAGCGACTTCCAGGCGGAGAGGAACGTTACATACTCGGACTGCCTGTCGACAAGAGCGCTTCTTGCGGCCTGCAATTCCGTCTGGCTCTTGAGAAGGTCGGTGACGGTGCAGAGTCCGGCTTCATATTCGGAGGCCTTCTGCGATTCCATCAGAACTGCAAGATTTACGGCATCTTCCGCAGCGAGAATCTGCTCCCAGGCACACTGAAGCTCGACCCAATCCTTATTGGCCTTCAGGACAAGCTGCTTTTCAAGATATTGTCTGTCATTTTCAGCCTTCTCGAGTTCATTCTGCGCCCGGTGAAGCTTCTGGGCGGTCTTTCCCCAATCGGAGATGGGTATTTTCACCATTGCATAGACCAGGGCATTCGGCTGGGCATCACCCACTATCTTGAAATATCCCATCGACGCACCTACTCCCACTTCCGGCAGGCCCTCGCCCAAAGCCATCTTCTTCTCCAGTTTCTTCGCCTGGACCGACATCTCAAGCAACTTCTTCTCGTTCATTGCGTCAACCCTCTCATTCTCATCCTGGTAATAATTGTCAGGAGAGGAAAGGTTCTGAAAGGAGTCGGACAGAGCGATATCGTCAAGTCCGAGGACACTGTACTCATATCCGACGCTGTTGAAAAGGTCCATCTTCGCCAGCTTGATGCCGCTGCGCAACCTTATCATATCGGCCTGAAGTTCCTTCGACTTCAGCTGGATCTGAAGCAGGTCCCGCTTATTGACAAGGCCCGCTTCAACCGCGGGAGCGACGCTCTTTTCAAGGGAACGGACCAGATCGATGGCCGACTGCAGGGCATTCATCTTTTCGGTCAGCGAGACAATCTTCCAATACCTTGCGGTAATGGAATCATCGTTTTCCCTGACGGCGATATCCCTCTTGACATCCGCGGCCTTCACGCCCAGAGACGCAAGAGAATTGCCGTTGGCGATTCTTCCTCCGGCAAAGACCGGCTGCATCACGTTGACAGTTGCAAGATAGCCCACGTCGAGCATACTCAAAGTTGACGGAAGGCCGGAAAGTCCGGCGGTGGTTTCAGCATAATATCTGAGATTGTTTGCCGCATCACTGCTCCCGAGCACATCCTTCAGACCGATATTGAGCAGCGGGTCGAAAGCCTTGAACCCGGTTGCCGTCACGGAGACGTTGGGGAACCAGTTGGCACGGGCTTCCTTTCTGGTGGCAACGGCGGACTTGGAGTCAAGACCTGCATTGACGACCTTCGGATTGTAATTATGGGAAAGATTCAGGCACTCATCCAGCGTCACGGTCCTTGTCTGCGAAAAGCAGCAGACCGAGCAGGCCAGAAGATATGCCGACAATATTGTTTTATTTCTTATCATACACTTTGAACAATTGCCAGTAAGAGACAGGCATTATCAGAACAATGAGGAAAATGGAAAGGAGCGTGCCGAAACAGATTACGACACCCATAGGCTGCCACAGCAGTTCCCGGCCTATCACCATCGGAAGGACACCGAGAGCCGTGGTGCAGGAGGTGAGGAATATGGGCCTCATACGCCTTGCCCCGGCATTGAAGGCGGCGTCGCGGACAGACAGCCCCTCTTCGAAATGGAGATATTCGGCATATTCGAAGAGAATGATACCGTTTCGAACAATGATGCCCACAAGGCTGATAAGTCCCAGAACTGCGGTCAGACCGAAATCGAGCTTGAATATATACATACCCAATGACGCTCCGAAAAGGCAGAGGGAACTCATCACAAGGGTCAGAATTGCAAGATTCGCCTTCTTGAAGTGGAAGAACAGGAAGAAGAAGAGAATGGCCAGAGCCGCAATGAACGTGACCAGAATCTCAGGAGCCACAGCCTTGTTGATTTGCGTGAGTCCGCCATATTCTATCTTCGCCCCATCCGGAAGAGTGACGTTCTTCCTGATGAAACTCTTGATCTTGCTGGAAGCGTCGGGCTGGCTCTTGCCGTATTTCATATCGGCGAATATGCTGATTGACTCCTCTCCCCCTCGTTTCTCCAATGAGACTGCGGACCACTCCGGGGAAATGGTTGCGACCTGTCGCAAAGGCACGCTCACTCCGGGGAGCATAGTCCCGACCATAACGTTCTCCAATTCGTGATACGGCATTCCGCCCGGATTCCCTTCAAAATAGAGGTTGACAGGTATCGAAACGTCGCCTTCGCGGATGGAAGCAATGTTCATTCCGTTAAGATTGCCGGCAAGAGCGAACGAGAGCAGAGTCCTGTTGATTCCAAGACGGGCCGACTCCTCCTCGTTGAGTTCCACGTGCACGGAGGAGAGATAATCGTCCGCCGTACTGTGTACCCATTTCAACTCGTCCGTGAGGGAACACATATATTTCCTGATTTCCTGCGCGGCATCCAGAAGTTCGCTGCGGTCCTCCCCTTTCAGGGTAACCACCACGGGAGCATCTACAGCCTGATAGTCTATCTGTTTGAAACGGACGCGGGCGTTGGGGAACATATTCTGACAGTTCTTCTCACATTCAAGCAGAATCTGTTCCGTCGCTTCATTGGACCGAGTGTTGACAATCATCTGGGAGACTGTCTTCCCGGGCAGAATCGGATTGTATGTCAGGCAGAAACGGGGAGCGCCGGTACCGATGAAAGCGGTGACTGACTCCACCCTCTCATCGGCAAGGAACATCCGTTGCAGCGAATCGGTGCAGAATTTGGTCTGTTCCAGACCATTGCCGCCCTCGACCTCGGTCTCCACAACAAAGAACGGCCTGTCAGCCATAGGCATCATCTGGATGTTCAGATGGAAGAACATAAAGACTCCCAGACCGACTATCGCGACTCCGGTAAGAAGTGTTGCCTTGGGATATCTGAAGCAGAATACCTCGGCTTTGTCATACGCCCGCTGCATTCCCGCAAAGAAACGGGCCTGAATACGGGTGAAGAAGTTCTCCTTCTCCGAAAGTTCGGAATTTATGTACCTCATTTCGAGGGATGGAATGACCGTTACGGCATACATCAGCGAGACCATAAGAGCAATCACGAACACCCAGGGGAAAAGCTGGACAAAATCTCCGAGATAGCCCGTAATCAGAATCTTGGCAGGGAAAAACATCGCGCATATCGCAAGCGTCGCGGCAAGAGTGGGAGGGAAAAGCTCCCTGATGCTGCTGCCCGCCGCCTCCTGCTTTTCGAGTCCGTGGCCGAGTTTGCTCATATATCCGTCCATCGTGATGATGGAATTGTCCACAATCATTCCGAGAGTCGCTATCAGGGCTCCGAGGGTTACCGTATTGAGGTCAATCCCCGTGACGTACATTATCCCGATGGAAATTGCGGTGCAGACAGGAACGCCGGAACCTGCAATCAGAGCGGATTTCATAGGGAAAAGGAGCAGCATCACCATAACGACGACAATCATCGAGATGATAAGGTCGCTCAGGAACGAGTATATGGAGTCGGCCACAACCTTGGGCTGGTCGGAGATGCGGCTTATCGTGACACTTTCGGGCATCTGTTCCATAAACTCGTTCAGAACGACGTCCATTTCCTCCCCGAATTCAACGATATTGTTGTCCGGCATCATCTCCGCTGAGATTATCAGGCAGCTGTGCCCGTTGTAGTTGACATACGAAGAGGGCTCCTTGCATCTCCGTTCCACCCTGGCGACATCCTTCAGACGGAGCATATTGCCGGACGGGTCGGAATAGACGATATGGCCTGCCACCTGCTGTTCGGTTGAGGCCGGTCCGTCAATTCTGACCGGCGAGAAGGTATAATCCGTTTCGAAATCACCGGCAGGCAAAGCTATCGATGATGATTTGTAGGTCAGGAACATCTGGAGCGGATCCAGGGCATATCCGGAAAGTTTGTCGCTGTCAACAGTCACGGCTATTTCCTCGTCCTGCTTGCCTATGACGGACACCTTTGCAAGTTTGGGAAGCCTGCGCAGCATCTCACACAGCCTGTCGGAATATTCCGAAAGTTCGGAATAGCTCTTGTCGTCAGATTCCAGAGCTATGAGAAGAGACGACACGGAGCTGAAATCGTCCAGGACAGCGACTGCGAGGACACCTGTCGGAAGGAGCAGTTTCGTATCCTGAAGTCTCAGCTTGATTTTCGACCAGACCTCGTCCTTTTTGGCCTGGGAGACATTGAGGTCAACGTAAATGTAACATATACCGTCCTTGGAAACCGACCTCACCGATTTCCTGTCCACCTCCTTGAACGAGAAGAGAGTCTCTTCGAGTTTGGAGGTAAGTTCCTTTTCCACCTGCGAAGCATCGGCTCCCGGATAGATTCCCGCGACAAGCCCCTGCTTCAGTTCAAAGGTAGGGAATTCATCCTTGTTCATCCGAACAAGCCCTATGATGCCTGCAACGGTGAGAATCAGGACGAGAAGGTATACCGGCTTCTTATGCTGTATCACGGCATTGACCCAGCCGGACAATTTTTCGGTATTCTTCATCACTTGCAGGTATTGACTTTCATTCCGGTAGAGACTTTACTGCTGCCTTCGACGATGACGAGATCTCCCGCGGAAAGGCCTTCGGACACCGCGACGCCCGTCCCGCTGTAACCAGAGACGGTTACATACCGCTTGGCGACGATATTGTCGGAACCGACCGACCACACGTACCGGCCGTTGTTGTCGGTCCTGACTGCGGATGCGGGAACAACGAACAGAGTATCTTCGGATGCCGGCTCTATCCTGACCTTACAGGTCATACCGGGCATCAGCTGGTACGGGTCGCTGATATTCTTCAACGTGAAATCGTAGGCGTGTGAAAGAGCCGAGGCGCAAACCCCTTTCACTGCGACGGAGCCGTCGACAGTCTTGCGCAGCGCCGGAACTTCAACTCTTGCCTTTGCGCCGAGGGCTACGGAGGAATACTCGCTCTCGGGGACTTTGAAATGAATCTCGACGCTCTCCACGTCGACAATCTGCAGTACAGGCTGAGCAGCAGTCACACGTTCCCCCCTGTGGGCGTAGACCTCCCCTATCACTCCCGTGAAAGGGGCTGTTATATTACACTCTTCAAGAGCCTTGCGTGCAGATTTCTCGGCAGATTCAGCCTGTTCGAGCTTGGTCTTTATCTCAACCATCTTCACCTCCGTCAGCGTACCGCTTTCATACACCTTGCAGGCGCGGTCATAGCCGTCCCGGGCCTGGTCGAGAGCCGCTTTGGCTATCTCATACGCGGAGCGTACACCCTCGGAACTTATAGTTGCAAGGACAGCGCCCTTTGAAACGCGCTTCCCTTTCGTGGCTTCCACAGTTTCCATGGTGCCGGGGAACTGGCTCAGGAGAGTCGTGCTCTTCGAAGGCTCGACGGTTCCCACATAACTGTTGCCAAGGCAGTCACTCTGCGGAGCCATCGAAATGACCCTGACGGTAACAACACTTGCCGAATCGTCGGCATCTACAGTTTTTTCATTCCCGCAGGAGGCCACGGCAATGGCAATGGCCATCGGCAGGACGGATTGAATCTTAATGAACTTTTTCATCATACCTGCCGTTTATTTATTGAACTGGGCCACGCAATGCACGTCGCTTGAGAGAAGAACCATAGGAACGTCGTCAATCGTGAACGCCCCCTGATATTCAAGGTCCAGAAGAAGCATATCATCATATTTCCGGCCGTTTCCGGAATATTTCACGATGCCCGCCCCTATCTTGTCAACGCCGTCGGTAAGCTGGGCGGCCTTTGTCGTTTTGCCCTGGAATGAGAGAGCCGTTCCGGAAAGAGAGCCTTCCGCTATGTCGGCGTTTCCGAGAAGGTCATTGAAAGTGACAAGCACATTGCCGTCGTCACTCTTCACGACGTGAAGCTGTCCCTGTTCGGGATAGAGGCCCACAACAACGGGATCGACGTTGATTCCCATTGCCTTGTACCGGGCAAGGGTGGCCGCGTCGAGACCTGCAAGCTGCGCAGGCATCAAGGTTACGGTGCCGCTCGTCTTATAGGTATAGGAACCGATTATTTCCGTCGATGAATCTTTGGCGCATCCGCTCAGCAAAAACATAAAGAGAGGCAAGGATGCAGCCAACAAAATGAATTTGATTTTCATATCGATTGATTTTTATATTTGAACAAAAGGACCGCAAAGTTACCAATTTTCAGGGTAGGATTTAAAAATTGTTTAATTTTGCGCGTTATTTCAATAGAGAGAGATGGATAAAAAAGGTTTGATAGGCATCAGCCCTATGATATTTTTCATCGTACTGTATCTCGGATCCGCCCTGATTTGCGGTGATTTCGCAAAAGTGCCCCTGGTATCGGCATTCTTCATAACGTCGGTTTATGCAATCGCCGTCACAAGCGGACTGTCACTCCCCAACAGGGTGCGGGTCTACGGAAGAGGTGCGGGAAAGACAAAGGTACTCTTTATGATATGGCTGTTCATCGCCGCCGGAATTTTCGCATCGTGCGCGGAAGCAATGGGGAGCGTGCAGGCGACTGTCGACATAATCCTTCACTTCCTGCCCGGAAAATTCCTGTATATCGGTCTGTTCACGGCAGGATGCGTCCTGTCGATGGCGACCGGGTCGGGCATAGGTTCCATAGTCGCCCTGATGCCGATAGCAATCGAGATGGCAAAGGTCAGCGGAGGCAATTACGCACTCTTCAGCGCGATAGTCGTCAGTTCGGCTATGTTCGGAGACAACCTCTCGTTCATATCCGACACCACCGTGATTGCAACGACCAGTCAGGGCTGTCAACTGAAGGACAAGTTCAAGATGAATCTGAGACTGGTTGTGATTCCCGCGCTGATTGTGGTCCTGCTTTATTTCAGGCTCGGCAGGGAGATAGGAGAAATACCCGTTCCCGAACATCCCGAATATTGGAAGATTCTTCCCTATGTCACACTGCTGACGATGGCGATATGCGGGGTCGACGTACTGATTACGCTGCTCACAGGAATAGCGCTGTGTGCTGTCGAGGGTTTCATCCTTGGAAGCTTCGACTACTTCGGGTTTATGACGGCAACCGGGGATGGAATACTTGATATGGGATTTCTTGTAATTCTCATCCTGATGGCCTCCGGCCTGGCGGCTGTCATCCAGCACAACGGAGGGATGGAGTGGCTTGTCAGGGTATGCACGAAATTCGTGACCGGCAGGAAATCCGCCGAAGCCTGCATTGCTGTTCTGACCTCCTTGATGACACTCTGCACTTCCACGAATACTATCGCAATTATCTCAGTCGGAGACATTGTGAGAGAACTCTCCCAAAAATACGGTGTCGACCCGAGGAAAGCGGCCAGTCTGATGGACACAAGTTCCTGCATAGTGTTGGAAACCATACCGTACAGTTCTCACATTCTTGCCGCCGCAGCATTCACAGGCATTGCCACAACATCAATAATCCCCTATATGTACTATCCGATGCTGCTCGGAATTGCCGTAGTCATTTCAATCGTCTTCGGAAGAAAAACCGTAGCGCCCGCCATTCAATAGGCAGGATTTTCCCGATTGGCCTATGAACTCGGCGGTCGTTCCCACGGGTACGGTGATGTCATATCCGATACCCTCATCAGATTTCTTCCAGGAAACCTTTATCGTGCCGTAAGGTGTCTCCTTGCTGACCTTGGCATAGTCGATGCCTTCGGGAATCTGAGGGGCGATCCGGAATGTGCGGTATCCGGGAGATGTCGGGACGATGCCGCCGATTGCCTGATAGAACCAGCTTCCGATACCGTTGAAGCAGTTGTGGATGAAACTTCTGTTTCCGTCCCAGTATTCCCAGGTTGTCGTGCCTCCGTTCTCAAGCATATAGAGATATCCGGGACAATCCCTCTGCTTCAGTTTCCTGTAGACGAAATCGGGCTGATTGTCACGGACGGCCCACCGGGCAAGAATCGGAATACCGACAAGACCCTCCGCGATATGGTCATTGTAAACTTCGGTGCTTCTGCGCAGCATCTTCCGTTTCACTGCATCATAGAGCTCGGGAGGGACGGCGCCGACCAGCATAGGATAAAGCATATCCAATTCCGACCTGCTCGCATACGTCGTGTCGGAGGGATTGAAGAAAGCCTTGTGGATTCTGACATTCAGCGAGTCACGGCGGCGGGCGTAAATTTCCGAATCTTCGTGCCTGCCCAGTTTGAGCGCAATTTCCGAGAGAGCGGCCAGATTCTGGCTCAGGGAGCAGTTGTTTATTATATCTATGGAGAGAGGGTCTGTCACGTCGATGCCTGCAGGGGCAATCCAGTCGCCCAGATACCATCCCCTGTGCGGGGTGTCGGGCCAACGCTTCAACAGTCCGTCCACACTCCATCTGTCCACATAGCCGAGCCACAGTTTCATCTTGTCATACAGTTTCTCCGCGGTCCTGATATCCCCGTAATCCATCATCGTCCTGTAGGGAGCCATTATGATGAATCCGCACCAATAAGGACCCCCGCCTGCAGAATATGGGGAAGGTGCCGTGTGAGGCAGAGAACCGTCCTCCTCCATCACGTCACCCCAGGCCTGGAGCCAGTTGTAATAGAGTGACGGGAGGTCGTACATTGTCTGCGTGGCAACTGTCGAAGAGTTGCCGTCACCGCCGTATCCGAGCCTCTCGATGTGGGGGCAGTCCACCTGATAGCCGCTGAACGTCAGGACAGAAAGGGTGTACTTTATCAAATCGTGGATTGCGTTTATGTCGGGGTCGGAACATTCGAAGGATGAAGCGTCCCGGTAATCGGTCCGGATGACGTGGACACAGACATCTTCAGGTGACGGTGCCTCCTGACAGCCTGTTATGACTGCGTATCTGAAGGCGTGGAAGCAGAATCGGTTCCTGAAAGTGTCGCCCTGTTCACTGCCGGAAGAGATGAACTCGTCGTTCTCGAGGATGCCGTCCTTCCTTATGTTGTCAGCATAATATGACAGGATGCGGGTGCCTTCCGGCAACTTAGAGAAATGATATTCCACCTGGCCGATGACACTCCTGCCCATATCGACGAGCCAGCACCTGCCTGTTTCAGGTCCGAGGTCCCTGACAAACACCGACGTTGTGTCAAGTTCAGTCACCGAAACGGCTGCGACCGTCTCCTTGACGACATTGGGAGGACACATCATCGGGGTCTCCTCTATGCCGGAAACGGCCACGATGTCGACGGGGGTTTCCTCCTCCGAAGCGAACCTGCGCGCATCAATCGTTTCCCCTCCGAAATTCCAGGCGGTGGAATTGCCCGGAGAACGGTAGCCGGAATCACAGGCAGTCCAGGATTTGTCCGTCACCAGAATCGGCTCCCATCTGTTCTGTCCCGCATTCCTGTCCACCTGAACCTTGATTAGGGGGCCGTGATAGACCGCATCGAACGCCTTTGCGGTGTACCATCCCTTCCCCGCCCATACGGCAATTTCATTCATTCCGGGGACCAGATGCTCCGAAATGTCGTAAGTCATTGTCAACGAACGCCTGTCAAGCTGCGATACGGCAGGAGAAAGCACGGACTCCCCCACCTTGAGGCCATTTATGTACAACTCGTGATATCCGAGAGAATTGACGTGGACGAATATCTCGTCACCTTTCCCCGCAACGAATGAATTCCTGAATACGGGAGATATGTCGCTACCTTCAAAAGCGCCGATATAGTCCCCTTCCAGCCCTTCTGTCTTCCCTACCGAGAAGCGGGCCGGCTCACTCCATCCGGAAGATTTGCCTTCCCCCCAAACCCTTACTCTCCAGTAACATTCATCGGAGGGCTGCAGTGCCCTTCCGGCGTATGGCACCATCACGCTGTTGGATGATTCGACCATCCCGGAGTCCCACAGGTCGGCTTTGCCGCTCTTCAGATTGGAAAGGGATGACGCAACCTGAATCCGGTAGGCACTGGCGGAATCGAGCTCACCGTCCACTTTCCAGGAAAAATGCGGCGATGTGTTGTCGATGCCGAGAGGGTTGGCAAGCGTTTCACAGGTAAGGGAATGGACCTGAGGCCCCACGCAGGAAAATGCGAGGAAAGAGGCCAGCAGAAAGAATGAAAGCGGACTCGGTTTGTTCATATTTTCAATTTTTACCGGCTTTTCTCAATTGCCGGGTGTTATACAGATTGTGCCAGATGCAATAGAATCCTCCTGCAAGGGAGGTTACAGGATTGAGAAAAGTGTACCCCAGCCAGATTGCAAAGACGGTGTTTTTCTGGCCGAGCGACTGTCCGGCCGTAACTCCGCCTATCCTCTTCCCTATGGAGAACTGCAGGATGCAGGCGATGAGAGACGCCACTGCCGTATCAATCAGGAGGGAAAGTCCCGCCGGATTCCGGAACAGCGACCTTGTGCTCATCATAATGGCAAATGTCAGGGCAAAGGACCAGATGTAAAAGGAAAGATTGCTGTATCTGACAAGTTTAGAATGCAGACGGGGCATCAGATATCGCAGAGCCCACGCACATACGCAAGGCAGGATGAGCATAGGAAAGATTTTCGACAATATCCCTGTGAATGCCGTGATGAACACCACCCCCTCCGCCGGATTGATGAGAGGTACCATCAGCGGAATGAGGATGGAAGCAAGCAGATTTATCGTAATGGTGTATGACAGGACCTGCGCCGTATCGCCTCCGAGCCGCTGCGTCACCACAGCGCAGGCGGTGGCTGTCGGGCATATCATACATAGAAGGAAACTTTCAAGTGCGATTCCGTGAGCCAGATTAGGAAAAGCATACAGAGTCAGTGCTCCGGCGGTGAAAACGCCACCCTGAATCAGCAGGAGAATAAAATGCCAGCGGACAGGCTTGAGATTCGACGGTTCTATCTTCAGGAATGTCAGGAAAAGCATCGAGAAGATGAGAATCGGCTGGACGTGAGTGCAGAACGAGAGCATTGCAGGGCCTGCCGGATGCAGGAAATCAAGACAGCGATAGCCTACATAAAGCAGGACGCCGGTGACCATCGCGATCACCAGCATCCACGAGCGTAAAAATCGTAAAAGTCTCAAACTGTCAGAGTCATCAATACTGGAAGACTTTGCCGCCGGCAAGAACTTCCTGAGTCGCCTCGTCGAATGAAACCTTCTCTCCGGTACGGACCGCAGCGTTGCACATAATGGTTGCGATGGAGTGGTTGTATCCGGCCTCCACGGGAGCATTGGTCTGCTTGCGGCTTCTGACACATTCCATCCAGTTGCGCATATGGAGGGAGGTCATCGGGTCGCCTCCTGTATTGGCGCTTGTCACAACCTCGATTGAAGGAAGTGAGAATTCCTTGAGAAGATTTGCGGGAAGGCCCATTTCGGCAGCAGCCCACTCCTGAAGACCGCCGTCCGAAGTCACCATATTGGTATCAAGGTTCAATGTTCCTCCGTTGGAGAAATAGAGTTCCTTGACTCCGCCGTGTTCATTGTGGAAACGGGAAGAATAGAGAACCTGGAAGTTCTGCTTGCCTTCGTCGTCGCCATATTCCATAACTGCGGTGAGAGTGTCATAATTCGACCTTCCGTCCTTCCAGCAATAGATGCCGCCGCCTGCCACTACACTCCTGGGATGGCTGAGACCTGTGAACCAGTGTACGGTGTCAATCTGATGGGACATCCACTGACCGGGGATTCCTGATGAATAGGGCCAGAAAAGACGATATTCGAGATACTTGCGGGGATCCCACTTGTCGGCGGGACGGTTGATGAGGAAGCGCTTCCAGTCAGTGTCTTTCTCAAAGCACTGCGCGACGAGTTCCGGACGGCGCCAGCGGCCGGGCTGGTTCACGTTCCAGCACATCTCAACCATAGTTATCGGTCCGAATTTGCCGGACTTGATAAAGTCGTGTGCAGCGTGATAATTGGGAGCGGAACGCCTCTGTGACCCTATCTGGACAATCTTTCCAGTCTCCTTCACGGCCTTGAGAGCCATCCTGCCGTCAGCCATCGTCTCTGCAAAAGGCTTCTCGCAATATGCATCCAGACCTGCCCTCACACTTTCCGCCAGATGAGTTGCGTGCTGGAAGTCGGCCGTTGCAATGATTACCGCATCGCAAATCTTGGCATCGTACAACTCGTCGTTGTTGCGGAAGAGTTTGACATCCTGATTGTATTCTTTCTTGAAAAAATCCTGTGCCTCGCGGCGGCGCCTGTTCCAGATATCCGAAACGGCCACTATTTCAAAGTTCAATTCCTTTGCGTGGGCTTGGAAACAAGGGATGAGAGTCGAGCGTGCCCGGTCGGAAAAGCCTATGATTCCGACCCTGATTTTGTCGTTCGCACCTTTGGAAGCCGCATAAAGTTTTGAATCGAGGCCGACACCTCCGATCATCAGACCGCCGGCGCCGAGGAGTGAAGTTTTAAGAAAATCTCTACGTGTCTGCATAATGGTGATATTTAAGGTTATTTGACTTTTGCAATTTCACTTCTTGTATATTCCACGGCCGGTTTGACAACCTCGGAATACTCTCCCCAATCGCACTCCAGGGATATGGCGCCCTTGTAGCCTATGCTTTTGAGAGCTTCGAAATAAGGGGTGAAGTCATCGCCCTCAACTCCCGGAGGTGTCCTGTGCTCACCCTCCGCGATATGGCAATGCCTGAGTTTGTCCGCCGCTTCGATGATGGCATCCGGACCTTCCCCAACCTTGTACATATGGAAGAAATCGGCGAGGACACAGATGTTCGGATGATTGACCTTCCGGCAGATTTCAGCCCCTTCCCGGACGGTGTTGATATAGAAAGTCTCCCCTGTGTTCAAAGGCTCTATCACAATGGTGACGCCGTTTTCCCGGGCTGTGGGAGCCACGGCGGAAAGGAGCTCCACCATCTGCCTGTCAGCCTCTTCCCGGCTGAAGCCATCGGGAAGTTCACGGGAGCGGCCGCTG
This sequence comes from Candidatus Cacconaster equifaecalis, assembly GCA_018064445.1. GTDB lineage: Bacteria > Bacteroidota > Bacteroidia > Bacteroidales > UBA932 > Cacconaster > Cacconaster equifaecalis. The sequence continues at coordinate 633 of JAGHVE010000002.1, read as the reverse complement.
CCGAGAACAAGAATCTTCAGTCCGAGACTTCCGGCACGTTTCAAAGCCACTTTCGCATATGCAACCGCTCTGGGAGTGTCGGCATTGGGGCCGATTATCTTTATTTCACCGGGGAAAAAGCAGTTTGCCGCATATACAGGAAGCGGAGATGACTTCATCTCCTCCGCCTTCTTCAGAAAGGTCTCCTCGTCCTCTTCAGGGACAAGATATTCCTGGACGTTCACCTCCATATAGTTCGCCCCGGCATCAAGAGCCGCCTGAGCGTCGCCAAGACCGCGGCAGACACCGATGTGGGAATCCAGTTCAAACTGTTGCGAACAGCTGCAGAGAGAGACAAGAGCTGCGGACAATGCCGATACTGTAAGAAAGCGTTTCATATTCATATTCATATTCATTTGTTTTCAGGAAAGACGGGCGATGGGTGTTTCACAGGCACGGACAGTCTGCCCCATCTCAACGAGAATCTCAGCATCTACGGGCAGGAACATATCTATTCTCGAACCGAACTTGATGATTCCGCACTGCCTGCCGACTTCCACGTCAAGACCGTCGGAGGCGTAGTTCACTATGCGGCGGGCAAACCCTCCCGCAAGTTGTTTGAAGAAGACCTCATCACCGGATTCCGTCCTGATT
>JAGHVE010000043.1 GCA_018064445.1 Candidatus Cacconaster equifaecalis | reverse complement strand
ACGCTTCCGAATACACCGTCGATGATTACGAGAGGGGTGCTTCCTCCTGAGAGGGATGATGTACCACGGATACGGATATCAGGAGTATCGGTTACGTTGCCGCCGTTCTGGGTGATTACCAGGCCGGGAACCTTGCCGTTGATTGCATCGACTGCGCTTGAAACGTAACCGGTGTTCATATTCTCGGCGGTCACGCGCTCGATTGCACCGGTGATTGTGCGTTTGTTACCGACGGCATAACCTACGACGACAGTCTCTTCAAGGGCGGTTGTCTCCTCCTTGAGGACGATGTCGATGACGGATTTGCCGTTTACGGGGAATTCCAAAGTTTCATAACCTATGCAGGATATCTGCAGGGTCGGGTTTGACTGGGAATACTTGAAGGAGTATCGCCCGTCGAGATCTGTTGAGGCACCTGTTGTCGTGCCCTTGATGAGAACGGCGACACCGGCAATCGGTTGTCCGTCCTCGCCTTTAACTGTTCCGCTGAGATTCTTCGTCTGAGCGCCCGCGCTGATGCAGAGCATCAGGGCAACTACAGAGAACAAAACAGCCTTAACTGAAAATGTTAGTTTCATAAAAGTTAAGATTGGTTAATAAATAAGGTTATCTGTTGTTTTTTTGTTATCAAAAAATCCATAACACAAAACGAAAGTTAGCAAAAGTTTTTCAATCAGCCAAATTCTCATAACAATTTCTCAAGGAAGGGTTCGAAATCCGAGGCTTTGTCACCCCGTGCGATTATGGTCCCGTCCTGCCCGATCAGCAGGGCCCGGGGCATACCGTCTATCCCGTAAATGTCAGCACAGGCCTTGGCCTGATTGTAGTCTCCCTGAAGATTTGTCCCTTCCAGGCCATATTTCCCGAGGGCTTCACTCCACTTGTCTTCATTGCTGTCGAGGGAGATGCTGTACAGTTTCAAACCTTTGCCGGAATATTGTCTGCAAAGGGCCCCGAAGTCAGACAGCACGCCTTTGTTGCCGTATGTCCAGCTAGCCCAGAAAAGCAGAAGAGTGACGTTGTTTTCAGCGACGGCATCCGAAAGTTTCCGGGGAACACCCTGCTTGTCCTCCATACAGATATCCTTGAATTTCTTTCCCGGAGCGGTCTCCATCCTTGCGAGAGAAATGTCGTAATAATGGGAAATCAGCTTGTTCCCGGCAAGTTCTTCCGGAAGACGTTTGTAACATTCCACCAACTCTCCGTCGCTCACGTATGTGTACATATCCGTGACCATCATCGCTCCGAGAAGGTTGTCCGAGTTTGCCTCGAAGGTCTCCCGGACAAGAGCGGTGAAGCCTTCCCTGTCATTGGGACTGAGCGCGTCCCTTTTCTGCTTGTAGATGACCATATTTTCGTTCGCGGCGGTCCCGGTGATTTCGATGAGGCCCTGTGCCGCATCCCCGTTGACTTTTATCCGCTTGTTCTCCAGCAGGATAGGAAGGTCTAAGGGGTATTTTACACCCATGGCATTGTTGATATATGTCAGTTGGGGAACCTCGGTTTTTCCCTTGAAAGTGAACTTGCCCTCCTTGACCTGCGTGGTTGCAAGGGTGTGGCCGGAGGCATCCAGAAGGTTGATAGTCCCTTCGTCAAGGTCGCGGATGTCGCCTTTGATGACATATCCGCCGTTGCTGCATGAAATTGCCAGCAGGAGTGCGGAGAAGATGATTACAACTTTTTTCATTCCCTGTAGTCTGCTTTTGCTGCGTCCTGTCTTACAATCCTCCTGACCTGACGGATGCTTTGCCTGACAGGTTCCACCGTGGGTTCGGGGACGCTGTAGGATTTGAAGGTCTTGATGTAGTGCTCCGGATCTTCCTGGGGGAGGACGAATGGTTTATGAGCCTTGCCGTCTTCATCGAAGTAGCTGATGAAGATGCGGGTATGAACTCCGTCCATCCTGCGGGAGGTGAAGATTATCCAGCTGCCGTTCGAGGACCAGTTGTGATAACTGTCGGCCTCGTCGCTGTTGAGGAGCTCGAGTTTGTCAAGTTTTCCGTTTTCGAGATTCATCATCCACAGGTCCGAATCCCTGTGATAGTTGTGGCAGGAGCCGAATTTTGCGACGGCCACCAGCATACGTCTGCCGTCGGGGGAGATGCGGGGGAAGAGGGCGCTCTTGTCCATTGCCCTGGCATCCATCACCATCTGCGGGGGGCCGAACTGTTTTGTGGAGGGGTCGAAGGACCTCTTGAGAATGTCATATTTGAAATCCTCGAAATGCTCTCCCAATTCCACGTCGGAAAGTTCCCTCAGTTCGGGCTGGCTTGCACAGGAATAATAGAGGGTGCGGCCGTCGGGGGCCCAGGCGGGGTAGTTCTCGAACAGGACCGAATCCTTGGCCACGGGGGTCACCACATTTGCGGCTACGTCATACATTATCAGGTCTGAGTCGTTGTCCTGCTGCTCGATTCTGTTGTAATTCCGTGCAAAGAAGAACTGACGGAGCCAGTTGTTGGAATAGACTATCAGGTTTTCGGTGGGGTGCCAGGCGGGATAGAACCCTCCGGAAATGGTCTGTTCCGTCTTGAGGTCCACCTTGCCGCCGTCTGCCCCGTCCACTATGATTGTGCCCGATTCGATGAGCCTGACGTGCAGCTGCCAGCGGTCAGTATGATAATTCTGGAAACTGTGGCAGTTGATGCACTGTTGCTTCGTGCGGGAGTGCTCGAAGCGGTTGTGGTAAATTTCCCGGCTCCTGAACGAAGTGACATCCCTCTGGTCTATCGAGAGATACGAGTGGAATTCGTATGAAGGTGCCAGAAAGCGGTAGGTGAGCCAACCGTCGATTTCTTCCCGGGCCACGTGGCAGGAAAAATCCTTCAGGCGGGACCATTGGCCTTCCCTATATAGATAGGTCTCGAAAGTCAGTTCTTTACTTTTCGCGGCGGAAAGGAGCTTTCTCCATTCCTTCAAGGGGAATTTCACCTTGCGCCCTGATATGACAAGCTCCTTTCCGTCGGGCCCGCAGACACGGGTTAGAATTTTCTCTGCGTCGTTTCGTACCATATAGTTCAATGGGGCGATATTGGGAGGGACCGTGGTTTCCCGGTAGTCGGGGAAGATATCGGCATCCTCTTCAGTACTGCCGCACTGCGGGATATCCGGTGTGCAGGACAGCACGGCCAGAAACAGGGCAGGGAAACATATATATATCAGTAACTTTTTCATTGTCAGTTGATGTCAAAGTCTTTGACGAAGGAGCAATAATACCAGTAGGTATCACCGAAACGTTTCCGGAAATATTCAAAAGAGGACTTTGATCCCGAAGATTTGGTCATAGCCTCGCTGAATGCGTTGAATCTCTTGAGAATCGGACTGCCCTCCCCTCCAATTCTCTCCAGAACGTCGGCAAGACGGGCCTCGTTCCTCTCCATATAGGCAAACAGAAGGGCGGCTTCCGCCATTGCTTTCGGCAGAGGCCTTCCTTCCTTCACCCAAATGTCATATTTCGGCCAGAAATATTCTGCATCCTTTGCAAAGAGAGTATACCCGAGAGAGAGTTCCAGAAGGGGACCCGGCGCGGGCTCAAGAGTCGGGAGCAGCCACAGGAACGTATCTTCCACGACCGTGCTGCTCATAAACTTGGGCTCTGTATATTCATTCAGTGCCTTCGCCATCCTGTATTCCGGGTCCTGTGCAAGCAACTCCGGGCTATCCAGATAACTCCTGTATTTCTCCACCCATTTCTTCTGGCCGGCATTCTGTGCAATCAGACGGAGGTATTTCTCGA
>JAGHVE010000151.1 GCA_018064445.1 Candidatus Cacconaster equifaecalis | reverse complement strand
ACGCCACAGGCAAACTCAAAGAAATAGAAGATGGCCCCGAGGTTCTCTTCGTTGATACGGTCGATACTGACCTCCATCTGAGGCACGCCACCGTCAATGTGGGCTATCTTGGTGCCAAGCTGCGCCATAGCATTGCAATGGTTGACGTGCTGTCCGGCGAGATAGTTCAGCTGGTCAAGATTCTGGGAATCGCTGCCGATAATCACGCTCCTGTTGGCATTGACGACGTTGATGACCGTCTCGAACATCACGCGACTGCCTTCCTGAATGAACTGTCCCATTGAATGAAGGTCAGCAGTGTTCGCTACGGAAGCGGGATAGATTCCCTTGCCTTCCTTGCCTTCGGATTCACCGTAAAGCTGCTTCCACCATTCGGCCAGGAATGTGAGCTTGGGATTGTATGTAACAAGTATTTCCACCGCCTTGCCTTTCTCGATGTGGAGGAGGTTGCGCATTGCGGCATACTGGATGGCGGTGTTTTTCTCTGACTTCTCAAGAAGGGCTTCACGCTGCTCTGCAGCACCCTTGAGCATTGCGCGGACGTCGAAACCTGCCACCACGATAGGGAGAAGGCCGACAGGTGTGAGGACGCTGTAACGGCCGCCCACGTTATCGGGAACTACGAAAGTCTTGTATCCTTCCTGAGTCGCAAGGGTCTTGAGAGCACCTTTCTTTGCGTCGGTTATGGCAACGATGCGTTCTGCCGCCTCAGCCTTGCCGTAGGTGTTCTCTATATATTCCTTGAAAATGCGGAACGCCACTGCAGGCTCGGTTGTAGTGCCTGACTTGGAGATCACGATGCAGGCCACGTTCTTCGTGACGGCGAGGTCCATCAACTCAGCAAGGTACTCTTCCGAGAGATTGTTACCTGCGAAAACAACTTTGGTCTCAGGCTCTATGAAACTGTGGCTGAGCGCCTCGATGGCGCACTTGGCTCCGAGATAGGAGCCGCCGATGCCGATGGCTATCACCAGGTTCACCCCCTTGGCTTTCCAACAGTCGCGTATCGCCTCGCAATCACAGATGAGCTTTTCGTCTATATCGACGGGCAGGGTCTTCCATCCGAGAAAGTCATTTCCCGCGCCGTTCCCGTTCTGAAGTGTATCGAACGCCTCAAAGGCCTTCTCGACATACTGTTTGTATTCTGCGCTTTTTACAAAGGAGTCGCAGCCTCCGAGATTGATCTGTACCATATCGTTGTATTGATTTAGTCCTGTATTTTCAAAAGCAGTCTCAAATTTAATCAAATTTTTCGTAACCATGCCACAATAAGAGCGATGCGGCGGCGGAGCTGGTCGTAATCCAGGGTTTCTGCCGTATCGGTGGTCCTATTGGTGTTCATAGTGATGCCGGAAGTGAACCAGACTACGGGAAGTTCGTGCTCAAGGAAGACCTTCCTGCTCCCCATACGTCTGTAGAACATCTCCGTAAAATCCCTGCTCATATAATATTGATAATAAAGCATCAGACCCTGACCGGAAGCAAGAGCGTCCAGTGTCTTCCTGTACTGATCAGCGCCGATCACCATCAGGAATTCCTTATGATACGGTTTCACCGGGGCCAGAGATGAACCTATGATATCCAGGTCAACGACAGACCTTACATTCCGGCCGGAAAGGGATTTCTTCCAGAACGTCTGTGCGCCTGACATCTCACGGTTATTGCCGTCCAGGAAGGCCAGAAGCACGTTGCAACCCTTGAGAATGGACGGAGTAGAGTCCGCTCCCAGTGAGTCGGCTATCGCAAGAAGGCCGGCAACACCTGACGCGTTGCTGTCGGCTCCGGGGAAAAGTTTGCCATCCATTTCCCCCATTCCGTCATAGAAAGCGGTGAGCACTACCCATCGCGACGTTCCGGGTCGCCGGATTTCCGCAATCACATTGCGTCCGATTCCCTTGTTGCCTTCCTTGTCAGCGGGAAGGGTAAAACACTGGACAGAGGGAGAGTATCCGTCCTTTTCAAGTCTCCGAAGAATGTAGCGCGCCGCTTCCGATGCCCCTATGGTACCGCTTGCACGTCCTCCGCACAATGGGCTCGACAGGAAACTGACGTCTTTGAAAAGACCATCCTGTGCCGGTGCGGACGGGTTCGCAATTATCAGAAATGCAAGCAAAAAAGATATGAGTCCACGACAGTGAGGCACGATTATGGATGTTATTGTTTATATTTGCAAAATTAATGAAAAAGTTTCTCTGTACAATAATGATTTTGCTGGGACTGGCCGTCACAT
>JAGHVE010000032.1 GCA_018064445.1 Candidatus Cacconaster equifaecalis | reverse complement strand
TATCTCAATTCATTTTCAATCGTGTATTTCAGAAGTTTGAGGGACTTGCTGCTAGCAAGAGTGGCGTAGTAGGAGCCTTCGAACTGGGAAACGCCGGCCTGGTCTGCAAGACCCGCCTCCTTCATATCCTTGATTGCGCTCACGGACTTTTCCCAATTGGATGAGGCGATGTCGGTGGCAATAATCTGGGCGTTTATCATCTGAAGGTTATAATACAACGTTGCCACGGCCGCAATGAGTTCGGTCCGTGCAGCCTGTTCGAAAGCCATGGCCTCTTCCTTGGCGGAGGAGGCGATTCTCTTGCGGTTGGTCAACCTTCCGAAGATGTCAATCTCCCACGATGCCGTCCCCATAGTATATGACCAGGCGGATACGCCTTTTGTGGAATTCAGAGTGACGGCGGGCGCTCCTCCCGCACTGATTCTCGGGAGATATGCCAGTTTTGCGGCAGTCAGGCGGGAATGTGCCTGCATAATCCTTTCGTGGGCAATCTTCAGGTCGAGATTGCGGGCCAGCGCAGTGTCAATCAGGGCAGTCAGGTTAGGGTCATTGAAGACCTCGGAATAGGTGGGAATCACAACGTTCTGAAGGTCCTCCGGAACGTTTGATTGATATTTGCCATATATGCCGCAGGCATTCAAAGAGAGTATTGCGGCGACAATGGCCACTGCAATGCCTGCTGTATTTTTAATATTCATCATATTCTCTTTCCTTTTCAAGTGGTTTGATTTTTTCCTGAATGGATTGGAATATCACAAAGAGTGACGGCACCAGGAAGAGCAGTCCGATACAGCCGACAAGCATTCCGAAGATTGCTCCGACGCCGAGGCTGATGTTTCCCATTGCGCCGACTCCGGTGCTGGTGAGGAGCGGAAGCAGTCCGATGACCATTGTGCCTGCGGTCATCAGGATGGGACGGAGACGTTCTTTGGCGGCTTCCAGAGCGGAATCCTTGATGCTCATCCCTTCGTGACGCTTCTGCAGCGCGAACTCGACGATGAGGATTCCGGTCTTCGAAAGAAGTCCGATAAGCATCACGACTCCTGTCTGGAGGTAGATGTTGTTGTCAAGTCCGAACAGGCGCGTCATCAGGAACGCTCCCATAATCCCAAGGGGAACGGAGAGCATTATCGAGAACGGAACCACGTAACTCTCATACAGGGATGACAGAATCAGGAATATCAGAAGTGCCGACAATCCGAAGATAAGCATCATACTGGAGCCCTGGCTCTGCTCGCGTGCCATACCTCCGTATTCAATCGAGAAGTCTTTCGGAAGTACTTCTGCGGCTGTGCCGTTGATGGCGGTGATAAGGTCTCCGGTTGAGACTCCGGGGGCGGGGGAGACGTTCATCTGAATGGAATTCAACAGGTTGAATCTCGCCAGTGAAGAGGGTCCGTATATCCTCTTGAGGCTTATGAAATTGCTCAGAGGGGCGAGAGTCCCTTCCTTTGTCCTTGCGTATGTCTGGTCCAGGGCGCTTTCATCCACGTGACTCTCAGGAGTCCCCTGAACCATCACCTTGTAGGTTTTGCCGTAGAGGTTGACGTCATTCACGTAAGCCCCTCCGATGTATGACGACATCGTTGACATCAGGGAGGTAAGGTCGATTCCGGCTTTCTTGCATCTGGCAACATCGACCGATACCAGCCACTGCGGGTTATCCACGTTGAAGGCAGTGTATGCAGAATTGATTTTGGGATTCTCGTTCAACGCCGCGAGGAATTCATTTTTCATCTTGTCGAAATCTTCGATTTCCCCGCCTGTCTTGTCCTGAAGATACAGTTCGGTGTCGGCGGAGCTTCCGTAGCCCGGAATCATAGGCATCATAAAAGGCATCACGGATGCATCCGGGTAGTGCGGTGCGATATTGCTGTAAACCTCCTGCATCGTCTTGTATATGGACATGAATTCGCGTTCCTCCCACTCTTTCAGAGTGATTATTATGAATCCGGCATTGGAGGCCCTTCCTGCGGTGAATCCGTATCCGGCCACCATTCCGACATTCTTCACCCCGTCCAGAACTTTGATTTCCTCTGCAATTTTCTCCATCGTGCCGGTGGTGATGCTGAGGGAGGTGCTGGGGGGCATTATGACATCGCAGATGAACATTCCCTTGTCTTCCTGAGGAACGAATCCGGCGGGAGTCGTCTTGACCGACCAGACCATCACGATGACAGATGCGATAACCACGATGAAAGCAATCCAGGGCCTTTTTATGAAGGGGCGGATGCCGTTCCTGTATTTCTCGCTCATCTTGACGAAGGTGGTGTCGAACGCTATGCTGAACCGTTTGTAGAGACCCGGTTTCTTCCCGTTCCCGTCAGCGGCGGGTTTGATCAGAAGCGCACAGAGGGCGGGGGAGAGGGTCAGGGCGTTGATTGCTGAGATTCCCACGGCTACCGCCATTGTAAGACCGAACTGGCGGAAGAATGTTCCGCTTGTTCCGGGCATCATGCTCACGGGGATGAACACCGCCATAAATACCAGGGATGAGGTGATCACGGCTGTCGTAATCTCACTCATCGCATCGATGGCGGCCTTCATCGGTGACTTGTAACCGCTGTCCAGCTTCGTGTGGACAGCTTCCACCACCACTATACTGTCATCCACCACGGTACCGATTACCAGCACCAGTGCGAAAAGGGAAATCATATTGATTGAGAACCCGGCCGCCATCATAAAGGCGAAGGTTCCGATAAGGGAGACGAAAATCCCGACGAAAGGAATCAGGGTTGACTGCCAGTCGTGCAGGAAGAGCAGGACTATGATGACAACCAGCACGAGTGCTTCCAGCAGTGTCTTGATGACCTCGTGGATGGATGCGTTGAGGAAGTCGTTGGTGTCCATCAGGACATCGAACTTCAAGTCGGGCTGGGCCTCTCTTTCCTGCCTGATGAGTTCCGCAATCTGCTCGTTGACCACCTTGGCATTCGATCCGGCTGTCTGATAGACTGCACAGAGCGCTCCTGCGTGGCCGTCAATCTGACTGTTGAACAGATAGTGTTCGGCTCCGAGTTCCACATCGGCAATCTGGCCGAGATAGAGAATCTCCCCGTTGTCACTTTGACGGATGATGATTTTGTTGAACTCCTCAATGCTCTTGAGACGACCTTTGTAAACCATCGTGTACTGGGTCTGCTCCGGGCTGTTGTCTCCGAACGTACCCGTAGCCGCCTCGATATTCTGGTCCGCCAGTGCTGCAATTACGTCGGAGGGAGTGAGATTATATCCCGCCATCACGTCCGGCTTGAGCCACACTCGCATTGAATATTCCGCACCGAACAGATTGAACTTGCCCACTCCGTTGATTCTCATAATCTTCGGCTTGAGATTTATGTTCAGATAGTTGGATAGGAAGTTCTCGTCAAATTTGTCATCGGGGGACGAGATGGAGATGAACTGCAGGATGGAGTTCTGCTGTTTCTGGACGGTCACTCCGGCCTGACGCACCTCGGCGGGAAGTTTTGCCAAAGCTTGGGAAACACGGTTCTGCACGTTGACGGTAGCCATATCCGGATCCGTCCCCTGCTTGAAATAGACCGATATCTCGGCTTCTCCGGTGTTTCCGGCAGTGGAGGTTACATACATCATATTCTCCACGCCGTTGATGGCTTCCTCAAGCGGAATGATGACAGATTTCTGTATTGTCTGGGCGGACGCTCCGTAGTAGGATGCTGATACAAACACTGTCGGAGGCGCGATATCGGGGTACTGCTCGATGGGAAGGGATGTCAGTCCCATCACACCCACGATGACTATGAGGATACTGACGACTGAACTCAGTACCGGCTTCTTTATGAATGTCTTGAGTTGCATATCGGGATGGTTCTATTCCTTTTTCGGGACTATCTTCATACCGTTTTTCATCTTGCTCACCCCTTCCAGGACGATTATATCACCGTCCTGCAACCCTTTGTCAATAAGATAACTGGAATTGTCCAGACGATATGTGGCAACTTCGGATGATACGGCGGTGTAAGAATTGTCAGCCTCTTTCACAACCTTGTAAACGAAATGTTTGTCCTGTATTTCGTATGTGGCGGAGCGGGGGATGACAATGCCGTCGTACTCGAACGATATTCTCAGTTCTCCGCTCGCTCCCGACGAAAGAATTCCTTCAGGATTTTCAAAAGCGGCCCTTACGCTTACCGCACCGGTCAGATTGTCTATGACCCCGGAAATTGTTTCGACTCTTCCCGTGTAGGGATAGACGACATCCTGCCCGAGCAGCAGTTCCACATCGGGAAGGCTGTCAATCATCGCCTCCTTCGAGCCATACTCCTTGATCATCTCCATATAGGTGTTGGCGTTCATTGAAACGTACGCATACACTTTGCTGTTGTCGCTCACGATTGTAATGGGGGAGGACATCTGGGGGCCGACGAGGCTTCCCTGACGGTAGCCTATGGTTCCGACCACACCATCGTGCGGAGCGCATATCGTCGTGTAACTGAGGTCATTTTTCGCTCTCTTGAGAACTGCTTGCGCTTCGGCCAGCTGGGCCTGCGCAACGGCGAGGTTGTTGGCGTGGACCTTATACTGGTGCTCCGCCACAACTCCTTTGAGATACAGTTGCTTCGTGGCTTCAAGTTCAATCTTGTGGGTCTCGACGTTCGCGTTGGCGAGCACTACGGATGCCGTGGCATTCTCTACGGCAGCCTGATAGGCCATCGCATTTATGAGGAACATCCGCTGGCCCTTCTTCACAGCCTGTCCTTCCTTGACCAGCACTTCCTCGAGGGTTCCGGTGACCTGAGGATATATCTCAATGTCCTCTTTTCCCCGGATTTGGGCCGGTGCCGTATAGGGAATCAGGAGTTGCCTGGTGGTGACGGCGGTCACTCTCTTTTCCGGAACTGTGTTTTGAGGTGTTTCGGCCGCTTTCTGCCCGCAGGAGGCGAGAAGAATGCAGAGTGCAGCTGATGCAATGATGGTTTTTCTTGACATATCTTTCATTCTGTTAAAGATTCAGGGCATTGATGAGTTCGTCAGGCTTGAGCATTTTCTGCTCTCCTGTCGTCAGATTCTTCAGTGTCACAACACCTTCGGCGACTTCATTCTCTCCGACTATGGCAAGGAACGGAATGCCTTTCCTGTCGGCATATTCAAACTGGTTCCTCAGCTTGCGGTTTTCCGGATAGATTTCACAGGATATTCCGTTTTTCCTAAGCAGAGACGCCACTGGGATGAGCCATGCCACCTCCTTTTCTCCCATATTGGTGAAAAGGACTCTGGCGCTGCCGGTGTTCTCTTTCGGGAAGAGGTCGAGACCGCCGAGCACGTCATATATACGGTCCGCGCCGAAACTGATGCCTACGCCGGAGAGACCGGGAAGGCCGAAGATTCCGGTAAGGTCGTCATATCGTCCTCCTCCGCAGATGCTGCCTATCTCAAAATCGAGTGCCTTCACTTCGAAAATGGCACCGGTGTAATAATTGAGTCCGCGGGCGAGGGAGAGGTCAATCTCCACCTTCTGCCCGATTCCGGCCCTGTCAATCAGACTGAACAGCGATTCCAGCTCTTCGACTCCCTTCAAGCCTGTCCCGCTCTCCTTGAGGATGGCACGGATTTTCTCGATTTTTTCGGCATTCGACCCTTCGAGTGTCAGGACCGGTTCAATTACGGCCACCGCCTCGGAACTCAACCCCTTCTCGAAAAGTTCGGCTTTCACGTTGTCAAGGCCAATCTTGTCAATCTTGTCGATGGCCACGGTGATGTCAATCATCTTGTCGGGAGCCCCGCACACTTCTGCAAGCCCGTACAGTATCTTCCTGTTGTTTATCTTGATGCAGACTCTGACTCCGAATTCGGTGAAGACGTCGTCGACAATCTGGACCAGTTCCATCTCGCTCAGGAGGGACTTGCTTCCCACAACGTCGGCGTCACACTGGTAAAATTCACGGTAACGGCCTTTCTGCGGCCTGTCGGCACGCCATACCGGTTGAATCTGATATCTCTTGAAAGGAAATGAAATCTCGTTCTGATGCTGTACCACGAATCTTGCGAAAGGGACCGTGAGGTCATACCGGAGTCCTTTCTCGCAAACCTTGAGCGACAGGGCGTTGCTGTTTGACAGAGCCGAGGACTCAACCTTCGCGAAAGCGTCTCCTGAATTCAGAATCTTGAAGAGCAGTTTGTCCCCTTCGTCACCGTATTTGCCGAGCAGGGTGCTCAGGTTTTCGATGGAAGGCGTTTCAATGCACTGGTATCCGTATTTTTGGAAAACGGACCTGATTGTATTGAAAATATAGTTGCGTCCGTACATCTCCGACGGGCCGAAATCTCTTGTCCCTTTCGGTATCGATGGTTTCTGTGCCATTATTTCTCTTTAATATATCTGTCAATTGCGGCTGCGGCCTTGCGTCCTGCACCCATTGCAAGTATTACTGTCGCGGCTCCTGTGACTGCATCCCCTCCTGCGAATACGCCGGGACGCGTTGTTACACCGCTCTCATCGGCGACGATGCACCCGTGGCGCTCCGTCTGCAATCCTTCCGTAGTGTTGGCAATCAGAGGGTTGGGGGAGGTCCCGAGAGCCATTATCACAGTATCCGCCTCAATGTCCGTTTCCGAGCCGGGAACGGGCACCGGGCTGCGGCGTCCGCTCGCATCACATTCCCCGAGCTCCATTCTTATGCATCGGATGGCCTTTACGCAGCCTTTCTCATCTCCGAGGATGGCAACCGGATTTGTGAGCATCCGGAAAACAACCCCTTCTTCGCGGGCGTGGTGGACCTCTTCCGCACGGGCCGGCAGTTCGGCTTCAGTGCGACGGTAAACGACAGTAACGTTTGAGCCGAGCCTGAGAGCTGTTCTTGCGGCATCCATTGCGACGTTTCCACCTCCCACGACGACAGTATTCTTTCCGATGAAGATGGGGGTGTCGCTTTCAGGGTCGAAAGCCCTCATCAGATTGCTGCGTGTCAGATATTCATTGGCGGAAAATACCCCGTTGAGGTTTTCCCCTTCAATTCCCATAAAGCGCGGAAGTCCCGCTCCTGATCCGATGAATACGGCCTCATAGCCTTCCTTGTCCATCAGCTGGTCAACGGTAAGTGTACGGCCGATTACCACATTGGTCTCTATCCTGACGCCGAGACGGCGAACGTTCTCAATTTCGTGTTCGACGACTGTCTCCTTCGGAAGGCGGAATTCGGGAATACCGTACTGAAGCACGCCTCCCGCCTTGTGGAGGACCTCGAAGATGGTCACGTCATAGCCTGCCTTCGCAAGGTCGCTCGCGCAGGCAAGGCCCGAAGGACCGCTTCCCACTATCGCAACCTTGTGGCCGTTCGGTGCCGCCTTTTCTATAACCGGTGTTCCGTTCTCACGGTTGTAATCCGCGACGAAACGTTCCAGTTTGCCGATTGCGACCGCCTCGCCCTTGACGCCGAGGATACAGTTGCCCTCGCACTGGGTCTCTTGAGGACACACCCTGCCGCAGATGGCGGGAAGGCTGCTGTCTTCGGAAATTATCCGGAAAGCCTCTTCGAAATTTCCGTTCTTCACCTGTTCGATGAACCGGGGTATGCCGATGTTCACCGGACATTTCTTCACGCATCCGGGATTCTTGCAGTTCAGGCATCGGGATGCCTCCTCCATCGCTTCACCGGCGTCATATCCCAGACATACTTCCTTGAAATTTGTTGCCCGGACCTTCGGGTCCTGTTCCCGTACCGGGGTTCTCTTCATTCTGTCCATTTACAAGTCCCTCCCGATTCTGCATTTGTGGTCAGCTTCAATTTCCTGTGGCCTGTAGAGGCTCTGGCGGCGCAGCGCTTCGTCGAAATCCACTTCGTAGGCATTGAATTCCGGCCCTTCCACGCAGGCGAACCTGACTTTTCCTCCGACAGTGACGCGGCAGGCTCCGCACATTCCCGTTCCATCCACCATAAGCGTGTTGAGGCTGACGGTCAGCGGGATGGAGGTGGGCTTGAGGGTAAGCGCCACGAATTTCATCATAATCATCGGCCCTATAGCCACGGCCTGATCATATGCGGCACCGCTCTCAAGGAGCAGTTTTATCTTTTCGGTAACGAGTCCGTGATGGCCTTTGGAGCCGTCGTCGGTGCAGATATGGAGGTTGTCGCATACTTCTGACATCTGTTCCTCCATTATAATCAGACTCTCAGTCTTTGCGCCGACTATCACGTCCACGTGAGCTCCGTGCTCGTGCAGATATTTTGCCTGAGGGTAGACGGGAGCCGTACCGAGACCACCGGCTACAAAAAGATAGCGGCGGCCTTTCAGGGAAGCGGGGTCCTCCTCCATAAAATCGGAAGGGCGTCCTAGCGGTCCTACGAAATCGGTAAGGGAGTCCCCCTGTTCAAGTGAGCAGATAATTCTGCTGGAGGCCCCGATAATCTGAATCACTATCGTGACTGTACCTTTGACAGGGTCAAAATCGCAGACAGTAAGCGGAATGCGCTCTCCCATTTCTCGGGCCCTCACAATCACGAACTGCCCGGGCTTGGCTGACGTCGCCACCAGCGGGGCGTCAATCTCCATCAGACAAATGGTCGGAGTGAGAAATTTCTTGAATACTATTTCGTACATATCATCGGGATGGCTTCCATCCGAGCTTCAACTAAAGGTTTTTCAATTGACGAGACATTGCGCAGGCATTTCGCGGCAAGTGCGAAAGGTTCCGGCAGGATATCGATGCTTGCGGATTTTCCTTCCAGCATCTTCGTCAGTTTTTCCATCGCTGTTACGGGCGCGGGATATTCCACAATCTGATATTTTTCCAGATCCACCATTGCTGCAGCATAGTTCAGGGCGTCCTGAAGAGTTCCTATTTCATCCACGAGACCTATCGTGATGGCATTGCCTCCGGCCCATACGCGGCCCTGGGCTATTTCGTCAACCGCTTCACGGCTCATCCCCCGTCCGTCGGCTACAAGTCCGGTGAATTCGGTGTAGGTGTTCTCTATCATATTCTGCATCCAGGCCACCTCCTGCGCATCAAGAGGGGTGAATCCGTCCACAAGCGCCCCGTGGCTGTTTGTGGAAACGGTCTCGATGTTGAGGTGAAGATTCTTCTTGAGAGCATTTCCGAAACTCGGGAGCAATCCGAAAACACCGATGGATCCGGTAAGGGTCGTGCGGTCAGAGAATATCTTGTCGCATCCGCAGCTGATCCAGTATCCTCCGGACGCGGCATAATCCCCATAGCTTGCGACAACCGGTTTCTCCTTCTTGAGAAGTTCTATCTCGTGTCTGATGATGGCCGAGGCCTGAACGCTTCCGCCGGGGGAGTTGACCCTGAATACAACTGCCTTGACAGTGGAGTCTTTCCGAACTTTCGCAATCTCGCGCGCGAAATTGTCTCCTATTTCCCCATTCCGGGAATCGCCCATCACAATCTCTCCGTCAGCATAGATGACGGCAACTTTTTCCTTGGTGCGGATATCCGGCTTCACCTTTATTGCGGCATAATCCGCTATTCCGGCAATCTTCAGGTCGTCGGCTTTGTCCACATCCATCAGGGTGCACAGGTAATCCTCCAGTTCGTCCTTGAACCAGAGTTCATCGACAATACCCTTTGCCTTGGCGTCTTCTGCGTCAGCAATGCCCAGATTGTCCACCCAGCCGCAGAAATCCTCCTTGGAGAAATCGCGTGACTCGGCGATTGATTCTGTCATCGTGTCCCAGATTGTGCCGAGCATACATTCATACTGCTCCCTGTTTTCCTGACTGATGGAATTCTTTATGAACGGCTCTCCTGCAGATTTGTATTTGCCGTGGCGTATGAGTTGCACGTCAACTCCGAGATGGTCGATCAGATCCTTGTAATAGAGGATGTTGCTGCTCATTCCGGGGAACATCACGTCAGCATATCTGTTCAGAATCACCTTGTCGGCAACCGAAGCCAGATAGTAGGTGCCGGTCGAGGTGGCGTCCATATAGGCAATCACCGGCTTTCCGCTGTCACGGAAGCGGGAGAGAGCCTTGCGGAGCTCTTCGGCCGAAGAAATGCTGATTGCCAGATCGTCCGGACGGATGTATATCATCTTGACGGAAGAATCGCTTGCGGCGACATCGATTGCGCGGACAACGCTCAGGATGCCGCAGGAGTTCGACATATCCATACTGGCGTCCAGCGGATTGAAATTGAAGGTCTCCACTTTCTGCTCGGTTATGGCACCGGAAATCTTCAGGATGACGTTACCGGAAGGAATGGCATTCTTTTCGCTGCCCAACGATGCCAGCGAACCGATGGCGCCTACTCCTATCAGTGTGAGAATAAGGAGTGCTGCAAGGACGCCGATAAAAGATGCAAGAACGATTTTCCAAAAATTCCTCATGACTTTTGACACTTTAATATAAAACACGCAAATATACCTATTTTTTTCTATTTTTGTCAACGCTTTAACGGGTCGGAAATGAAAAGGATTTGTCTTTCAATTGTATTTGTCTCCGTATTCTGCGGACTTGCGGCTCAGACTTTCCAAGGGAGTGTCCTGTACAGGAATCAGCGCGGAGAACTTGAGCCCCTGCCCTTTGCGCAGGTATACCATATCGGGGAGGAGAAAATCATCGAGACGGATGCCGACGGGCTCTTCAGGATACCTGCTCCAAGAACATCTGCAACTCTTGTCGCGACTTATGTGGGGTATTCCCGCGATACGGTCATAGTGGAGCCGGGAACGCTCTCCGCACAGTTTGTACTGGAGGGGGAGAACGGACTGGACGAGGCCGTGGTCACAGGAAAGAACAACAGTACCCTGTCCCGCGTCAAATCGGTCAAGACCGAAATCATATCTGCTGCGGGGCTCTGCAAGATGGCCTGCTGCGCCCTTGCCGAAAGTTTTGAGAATTCGGCGAGTGTAACGGTGGGATATTCCGATGCCGTCACCGGGGCCCGTCAGATAAAATTGCTCGGGCTTTCAGGCACATATACCCAGATGCTGGATGAAAACCGGCCCGTGATGAGAGGCCTTGCCGCCCCGTTCGGACTTCAGTGCATTCCCGGACAGTGGCTGGAGAGCATACAGATAGCGAAAGGGCCGGCGTCGGTCATCAACGGGGTTGAAGCCGTGACAGGTTCCATCAATATGGAGCATCGCAAACCGACGGACGAGACTCCGCTTTTCCTTCAGTTGTACGGCAGCACGGACGCGATGTTCGAAGGCAATGCGGCTTCCGCCCTGCAGATCAATGAGAAATGGAGCGTAATCAATCTCGCCCACGTCGGCAGGACCGCTTCGAAGATGGACCATAACAAGGACGGATTCAGGGACGAACCCGAGGACCTGCATCTGGATTTCGCTTCAAGATGGCTTTATTATTCCCCCGGCGGGACTCAGGTACGTTTCGGAGTGAATCTGATTTTGGACAACCGTCTGGGAGGTCAGATGGACTACAGCAAAGATGGTTACAAGGGGATGGGGTCGGACATTATGGTCCCCTGGGGTTCTGAAATCCGCAACCGTGGAATCGACGGATACGTGAAGGTCGGGTTTCCCCTTGACCCGGAGCAGAAATCCAGTCTGGGAATCGTGATGGATTTCGACCACCACGAATTCGACTCCAATTTCGGCAGAAAACTTTTCAACGGAGTTCAGAACAATGCTTTTCTGAATCTCATCTATCAAAACCAGTTCAACGAATACCACAGGCTCAGCGCCGGCATAACCTCCAGGATGGACAACGTCAGGCAGACGGCCGTGGTGCTGGAAGACTTCAACGCCGACAGGCAGGAGACCTCCGTGGCGGGCTTCGGGGAATACACCTATACTCTGGATGACAAGGTGGCATTTGTGGGCGGTCTCAATCTGGAATACAACGCCCTGCACGGCTGGCTTTTCAGTCCGAGGGCCAATTTCAAGTATTCGTTTACGGATGATTTGATTGTCAGGCTGATAGGCGGACGCGGCTATCGCACGGCCAACATTTTTACCGACAATCTCGGAGCCTTCTCCACGGGACGCCGGTTCTCAATCGACAAAAACCTTGACTATCTGGAAGATGCCTGGACTTTCGGCGGCAACCTGACATTATATCTTCCGATAGGAGATGCGGGCAATCCCTCATACCTGAGCTTCGACTACTTCCACAACCTGTTCAACAGACAGGTGATTGCAGACCAGGAATATGACCTCGACTGCGTCTCTTTCTACAACCTTGACGGACGCTCCTTCACCAACACTTATCAGGTAGATTTCTCCGTGGACCCGGTGGAGCGCTTCAACATCATCGCCACGTTCCGCTATACGGATGCAAAAGTGACCCTGAAGGGGCAGGGACTCGTGGAAAGGCCTCTTACAAGCCGTTTCAAGGGAGTCCTGACGATGCAGTACGCCACCCCGATGAATATCTGGACGTTCGATGTCACAGCGCAGCTCAACGGCCCGATGAAACTTCCTTATTTCGCCGCCGATGCGTGGGGGATGGAGACCTCTCCCGTCTATCCGATACTCTACGCGCAGGTAACCCGCAAATTCAGGGGTGTCGACGTCTACGTGGGAGGTGAGAACCTGACCAACTACAGGCAGAAGGATGCCATCCTGAATGCCGAGAACCCGTACGACCCCAGCTTCAACGCCTCCTGTGTATGGGGTCCGCTGATGGGTGTGAAAGTATATGCCGGGCTGAGGCTTACCATTTGGAAATGAATGAAATCAATAACAACAATATTATGAAACGTTTTGCAACTCTGTTATTGGCCGTTATGACGGTCGGGCTGCTTTCAGCCGGGCTCTATGCGGCCGACAAGAAGAAGGCTGACATCAGGGAGGTTACCTTCGTCACATCCATTGACTGCAAGAATTGCGTGAAGAAGGTCGAGGCGAAACTCCCTTATGAGAAAGGGGTGAAGGATCTCAAGATAAATCTTGAAGACAAGACCGTATGGATAAAATACGACGCCTCCAAGACCGACAGTGAAAAGTTGGCCGCCGCTATCGTCAAGCTCGGTTACACGGCGGAGGAACTGACAACCGAAAAACAAACCGAAAAAGAATAAAATTATGCGCAAGACTCTGATATTGGCGGCAGCCCTTATGGCGACCGCAATTTCATCCGTTGCTTCCGCGGCCCAGGAAGAGGCCCGGCTTCTCCGTTTTCCCGCAGTCGGCGGAAACACCATCGTTTTCAGCTATGCGGGCAATCTCTACAGCGTCGGTATCGACGGCGGTCAGGCCCGCAAACTTACCTCCCACGTGGGATACGAGGTTTTTCCCCGTATATCCCCCGACGGCAGGACAATCGCCTTCACCGCACAGTATGACGGCAATACAGAGGTCTATACGATGCCGGTGGAGGGAGGCGAACCTTTCCGGGTCACTTATACCGCCCTTTCAGACCGGGACAACGTGGGCGAAAGGATGGGCCCCAACAATATCGTGATGTGCTGGAGTCCCGACGGGAAGAGCATAGTGTTCCGCAACAAGCAGTGGTGCTTCAGCGGCCTGCGCGCCCAGCTGCAGAGCGTATCCGCCAAAGGCGGGACTCCCGTGGACATTCCGACGACTGAAGGCGGCTTCTGCAGTTATTCTCCCGATGGGAAATATCTTGCAATGAACCGTATGTTCCGTGAGTTCCGCACCTGGAAATATTACAGGGGAGGACAGGCCGACGACATCTGGATTCACAAGGTCGGAACAACTCGGATCGAGAGAATCGAAGGTTGCAGCCCGGAAGGCCAGGACATCTTCCCGATGTGGATAGGGGACGAGATATTCTATCTTTCCGACAGGGACCGCACGATGAATCTTTTCGTCTACAATACCGCGACGAAGAAGACCGAGAAGGTTACGGACTTTACCGAATATGACTGCAAGTTTCCTTCATTCTCAAAGGATTACGTCGTTTTCGAAAATGGTGGATATATCTACAGATTCAAAGTATCCGACAGGAGCCTGACAAAAGTTCCGATATATCTGCAGGATGACAATATCTACAGCAGAAAGGAGACAATCTGCCCGGCAGGCGAGATTTCAGCCTGGTCCCTCGCTCCGGATGCGAAGAACGTGCTTGTATGCGCTCACGGGGATATCTTCAGCATTCCCGCCGGCAAGGGGGCCGTTGTCAATCTCACCGCATCCGCCGGTGCGAACGACCGGGACGTGGATTACTCTCCCGACGGGAAGAAGGTGGCTTATATATCCGATAAGAATGGTGAATATCAGGTGTTTGTCGCCCCTGCTGATGACTTCTCAAAAGCCGTGGCCGTCACTTCGTTCAAGAAAGGCTATCCCCAGGGAATGAGATGGAGCCCGGACAACAGGACCGTTTACGTTTCCGTCGACAACTTCTCGATTTATGCGGTTGACGTGGAGGCCCGCAAGCAGAAGGTTCTTCTCTCATCTTCCGAGGGGGGACTGGTGCTTGGCGACGTCTCAGCGGACAGCACTATGATAGCATATCAGAAGCCTCTGTCAAACAGCAAATACGGTGTTTTCATCCGTACGCTGAAGGACGGTCGGGATTATCAGGTGTCCGACAGCTGGTACAGCGCCTCCAATCCGATTTTCTCATCGGACAGCAAGACCCTTTTCTTCACCTCGCAGCGTGACTACCAGGCAAACTATTCGTCAGTTGAGTGGAACGCCTCATACAGGCTCTCGTCCTATATCTTCAAGGTTGACCTGTCTGACAAGAACGCTCTTGTCGAAAACACGAAGGCGTTGAAGACCGATGCCGGTTACTTCAGGCTCATCTCCGCCACTCCCGACAAACTGTACTATACGGCAGGCGGAAGAGGGGGCAAAGGCGGCTTGAAGGTTTACGACCTGAAGAAAGAGAAGGAAAGCGACGGGGCGAAAGAAGCTCCTCTGACAATATCGGCAGACGGAAAGAATTCTCTCGTCCGCAAAGACGGGAAATACTATATCGTACCCTTCAACGGTGGCAAGTTTGAAGATGCCCTCCCTGTGGAGCAGATGACTATGACAGTGGACCACGCTGCCGAGTGGCGCCAGATTTTCGAGGAGAGCTGGCGAATTACCCGCGACGGATTCTATGTCGAGAATATGCACGGAGTGGACTGGAAAGCCATCCACGACAAATATGCGGCCCTGCTCCCATATGTGAAGCACCGTCACGACCTCACTTACATTCTCGGCGAGATGGTCGGTGAACTGAACGTGGGCCACGCCTACGTCACTTCCGGCTCAAGTCCCGCCGTCCCCCGTGTCAGGACAGGTCTTCTCGGCGGCCGCTTCTCCAGAAGTGACAACGGCGCCTTCAAGGTCGAGAAGGTGTTCAGAGGCGCCGACTGGGACAAGTCCCTCCGCTGCCCGCTTGCCGAAAACGGCATAAAGGCCGGTGAGTATATCACTGAAATCAACGGCGTTCCCGCATCGGCTTATTCTGACATTCAGGAGGCTCTCGTGGACAAGGTCGACAGGACAGTCACTCTCACTGTCGCTTCCTCGGCTGCCGGAAAGGACGGCCGCAAGGTGGACGTGAAACCTGTGGGGAGCGAGGTTCATCTTGCATATTACGATTGGGTAATGAACAATGTGGACAAGGTTTCAGCCGCTTCCGGCGGACAGATCGGTTATATCCACATTCCAGATATGAGTGTGGAGGGGTTGGATATGTTCACCAAGATGTTTTACAGCCAGCTTGACAAGAAGGCTCTCATCATCGACGACCGTATGAACGGTGGCGGAAACGTCAGCCCGATGATTCTGGAGCGTCTGCAGCGGGTCGTCTACCGTATGACGATGCGCCGTGGCAGCGACCGCAACGACCCTGTCCCCAACGAGGCCTTCTATGGCCCGAAGGTATGTCTGATTGACAAATATTCATCTTCCGACGGTGACCTGTTCCCCTACGGATTCCGCAAGCTGGGTCTGGGCAAACTGATTGGAAAACGATCCTGGGGCGGAATAGTGGGAATCTCCGGCTCAAAGAGGTTCCTCGACGGTCAGGATATGAGGACTCCGTTCTTCACCTCCTACGGTCTTGACGGCAACTGGATAATCGAAGGTCACGGCGTGGATCCCGACATTGACGTGGATATCAATCCGTTCGAAGACTATGTCGGAAAGGATGCCCAGCTTGACAAGGCGATAGAGGTTCTCAAGGAAGAGATGAAGAATTACCCCGAACTGCCCTCGACTCCGAAGGCTCCTGTAAAAAACAGATAAAGAGCCTATGGCCGGAATGCTGGACAGTGAAATAAAGTATCTTCCGGGAGTCGGACCCAAAAGGGCTGAGCTGCTTCAGAAGGAATTGGGCATCAGCACGTTCCGTGACCTGCTCTACACTTTCCCGTTCCGGTATGTCGACAGAAGCCGGTTCTGTGCGGTGAGGGATATTGACAGTACCTCGGCCTACATACAGCTCCGGGGGAAGATAGTGTCCTCATCCGTGGTCGGGGACGGTCGTAAGGCCCGTCTGGTGGCGAAATTCACCGACGGCACCGGCAGCATCGACCTGGTGTTCTTCAAGGGAATCAAATGGGTGCAGGACAAACTCAAGCCCGGCCAGGAGTACATTGTATTCGGCAAGCCATCCGCTTTCAATATGGAATACAATATGGTCCATCCGGAGGTCGAACCGTATTCCGAGGCGAGGCTGGAGATGAAAAGCGCGATGTCCGGCATCTATTCGAGCACGGAGAGGCTGAGGGATGCCGGGGTGAGCAACAAGGTGTTCGAGAAACTCCAGCGCAGTTTGTGGGAGAAATGCGGGGATTCGGTCACAGAGACTCTTCCCCGTTACATTATTGAGCAGAACAGGCTGTGTCCCCTTGCAAAAGCGCTGCACGACATTCATTTCCCTCCCTCTGTCCGGGATCTGGACAATGCGAAGTATCGTCTGAAGTTCGAGGAACTTTTTATGCTGCAACTCTCGATGGTCCGGCAGAAACACATCCGGATGAGGGCCTCCAGCGCGGTTGTGTTCAAACGTATCGGTGGAAATTTCAACAGGACATACGAGAGTCTGCCTTTCCCGCTGACCGGGGCTCAGAAGCGGGTGCTCAAGGAGATTCGTGCTGACGTAGCCAGTGGACTGCAGATGAACCGTCTTCTCCAGGGAGACGTTGGAAGCGGCAAGACACTGGTCGCCATACTCTCAGCAATGATGGCCATCGACAACGGCTATCAGGCCTGCATGATGGCCCCGACCGAAGTCCTGGCCCAGCAGCATTACAGGAATTCCCGGAAATTCCTCGCCGCAACAAATGTCCGGTCCGCACTTCTTACAGGAAGCACTAAGACAAAGGAGAGGGAGGAGATATATTCCGGCCTGGCCGACGGGTCGATAGACATCATTTTCGGCACTCACGCGCTGATTGAGGATACCGTCAATTTCAAATCCCTGGCCCTTGCCGTAATCGACGAGCAGCACCGTTTCGGAGTGGAGCAGAGGAGCCGGCTGTGGAAGAAGGCGACGCTCGCCCCGCATATCCTTGTGATGACTGCCACGCCTATTCCGAGAACTCTTGCAATGACCCTGTACGGAGATTTGGATGTCTCCGTGCTGGACGAACTGCCTCCCGGCAGGAAACCGATAGAGACCGTGCACTGGACTGAGTCCCAGAGAGGGAAGTTATACGCATTCATGAGGAAGCAGATTGAAATCGGCCGTCAGATATTCATAGTGTATCCCCTGATCAAGGAGTCCGAGAAGATGGACTACAAGAATCTTGAGGAGGGGTATCTTACCATAACCGAGGAGTTTCCCGCACCGAAATATGTCACTGCGGTGGTCCACGGGCAGCAGAAGGCCGGGAACAAGGCTTTCGATATGGATCTTTTCGTGAAGGGACGGGCTCACATTCTTGTCGCCACTTCGGTGATTGAGGTGGGAGTGGACGTTCCGAACGCCTCCGTGATGGTGATAGAGAGTGCCGAGAGGTTCGGCCTGTCACAACTGCACCAGCTCCGCGGACGAGTGGGGAGGGGAGCGGAGAAGTCCTATTGCATATTGATGACCGGATACAAGCTTTCTGCGGAATCCCGGAAGAGGATTGAACTGATGTGCGCCACGTCCGACGGATTCGAACTTGCTGAAGCCGATATGCGGATGCGCGGCCCCGGTGATTTCGAGGGTACGCGGCAGAGCGGCCTTGCCATTGACCTGCATATTGCGGATCTCGGACGCGACGGCGCACTTTTAGAGGAGGTCAGAAACCTTGCCCAGGCGGTTCTGGAGGATGACCCGTCCCTCGAAAAGCCTCAGAACACTCTGCTGAAGAAGGCTCTCGCAGAACAGAAAATGGAGATAAAGGACTATTCAAACATAAGTTGATGTACTACATAGGAGCACACGTGAGCGCATCCGGTGGAGTTGAGAACGCTCCCCTGAATGCCAAGGCAATAGGGGCGAATGCCTTTGCCCTTTTCACCAAGAATCAGAGACAGTGGATTTCGGCGCCGCTGACAGGGGAAAGCATTGATGCGTTCAGACGCAACTGCGAGTCCTGCGGATTCACCCCGCAGTCAATCCTTCCCCACGACAGTTATCTGATCAATCTCGGAGCGCCCGAAAGCGACAAACTGGCGCAGAGCCGTGCCTCATTCATAGACGAAATGTCAAGATGTTCCGCATTGGGGCTCGACAGACTCAATTTCCATCCGGGAAGCCATCTCGGACAGATATCCGAAGATGAGTGCATAGCGCTTGTGGCAGAGTCCATCAATATCGCGCTGGAAAAGACATCCGGTGTGACTGCGGTAATAGAGAATACGGCCGGGCAGGGTTCGAACATCGGCTACCGTTTCGAACATCTGGCGGCCATCATCGACAAGGTGGAGGACAAGAGCCGTGTCGGAGTCTGCATCGACACCTGCCACGCCTTTGCCGCAGGCTACAATCTCAAGGGAGACGGAGGCCTTTTCGGAGGTGGGTTCGATGAGGTTTTCGCTCAGTTCGAAAGCATCGTGGGCTTCAAATATCTGAGAGGAATGCACCTGAACGATGCGAAGAAACCGGTCGGAAGCAGGGTGGACCGTCACGAAAGTCTCGGAGTGGGGGAGATAGGTTGGGGCTGCTTCGAACGCATTGCCACAGACCCCCGTTTCGA
This sequence comes from Candidatus Cacconaster equifaecalis, assembly GCA_018064445.1. Lineage (GTDB taxonomy): Bacteria > Bacteroidota > Bacteroidia > Bacteroidales > UBA932 > Cacconaster > Cacconaster equifaecalis. Next base: position 26,509 of record JAGHVE010000032.1, on the reverse strand, counting down.
GAACGTGCCGCTCATCCTTGAGACCCCCGTTCCCGAAATCTGGGACAAGGAGATAGAACACTTGCGAAACTTGAGTTAATTCATTAAATTCGCATAATATATCCGAACCGTTCCAATCGTATGCCCAAAGTCAGTACAGCGTGGTTCTGCTCTTCCTGCGGAAATGAAAGTTCGCAGTGGATGGGGCAGTGTCCGGCGTGCGGCGAGTGGAACACGATGGTCGAGGAGCCGAAGGCAAGGAAAAAAGATTCCAAAGGGGCCGCGCCCTCACGGCGCAGGGCCTACATTGATGAAAGCGGAGCCAGGCCTTCGAAACTCAGCGAAATCTCGATAGAGAGCGACAACAGGTTTTCCATAGGCATCGGAGAGCTGGACCGGGTCCTCGGTGGAGGGATGGTGACAGGCTCCCTGATTCTGATAGGGGGTGAACCGGGTATAGGAAAATCCACACTGTCCCTCCAGATACCCCTTTCCTGCAGCGAATTGAAAACTCTCTATGTCTCAGGTGAGGAGAGTCCGAGGCAGATAAAGCTCCGTGCGCAACGTCTCGGCGGGGAGGGGAGCGAATGTATGATTCTCAGCGAGACATCCCTTGAGAACATACTTGCACAGGCCGAATCGGTCAGACCGTCCCTTCTGATAGTTGATTCCATCCAGACCATCTACAGCGATGCCATCGAATCCTCAGCGGGAAGCGTCTCCCAGGTCAGGGAGTGCGCGGCGGCCCTTCTGCGTTATGCCAAGCAGAGCGGCACGCCCGTCATATTGATAGGCCACATAACCAAGGACGGCACTATCGCCGGCCCGAAAGTCCTGGAACACATCGTGGATGTGGTTCTTCAGTTCGAGGGGGACACGAAGGGCTCCTACAGGATTCTGCGCAGCATCAAGAACCGTTTCGGCAGTACTGACGAGCTGGCTGTGTTCGAAATGACGGGTTCCGGGCTGAGAGAAGTCCTGAATCCATCCGAGATCCTGATTCCGATGCACAAGGATGATTTGAGCGGAGTAGCCATCGGAGCAATGATGGACGGCTCCCGCCCTTTCCTCATTGAGATTCAAGCGCTTGTAAGCACCGCGGCATACGGTACGCCGCAGCGTTCGACCACCGGGTTCGAGCAGCGCCGCCTGAATATGCTTCTGGCCGTGCTGGAAAAGAGGGCCGGATTCAAGCTGGCTGCAAAGGATGTCTTCGTCAATATTGCCGGCGGGCTGAGGATTTCTGATCCGGCGTGCGACCTTGCCATAATAGCCTCCATCCTCTCTTCGAATTTCGACCTCTTCATATCTCCAAAGAGCTGTTTCGCCGCCGAAGTGGGACTGAGCGGGGAGATTCGTCCGGTGAGTCAGGTAGAGCGCAGAATCGCCGAGGCGGAGAAACTTGGATTTGAGGAGATATACATATCATCGTTCAACCGGGACACTGCCGCATCATCAGGGAAGAAGGGGGCCATCAGAGTGATTCCGGTCAGCTCCGTGGCTGAACTCTGCCGCCACCTTTTCGGATAATGAAACAACAGATACAAAACTCAATACAATTATGAAACCTACACTATTGGTACTTGCTGCGGGAATGGGGTCAAGATACGGATCCCTCAAGCAGATGGACGGCCTCGGCCCTTGCGGAGAAGCCATTATCGACTATTCAATCTATGATGCAATCCAGGCGGGATTCGGGAAGGTGGTCTTTGTAATCCGCCATTCGTTCGCCGATGCCTTCAAGAAAATCTACACGAAAGAGCGTTTCGGAGGTAAAGTCGAGGTGGAGTTTGTATATCAGGAACTTGAATATATTCCCGAGGGATTTTCCATTCCGGAAGGGCGTGAAAAACCGTGGGGTACCAACCACGCTGTGATGATGGCCAAGGATGTCATCAAGGAGCCGTTCGCGGTAATCAACTCCGACGACTTCTACGGTCGCGAGGGATTCACGGCAGTGGCTGAATTCCTTCATCAGGTCGAGGGACAGAAAGGCCGCTATGGACTTGTAGGCTATTATCTGAAAAATACTCTTTCCGAATTCGGAAGCGTTTCACGCGGTGTCTGTGGAGCGAATGCAGAAGGCAACCTCACGGAAGTGACCGAGCGTACCGCAATCGAGCGCAAGAACGGCATTGTCACCTACACTGAGGACGGCAAGGATTTCCCTCTCGACGAGAACAGTGTGGTATCGATGAATTTCTGGGGCTTCACTCCAGATTATTTCGATTATTCAGAGGAGACTTTCAAGCGCTTTCTCAGCGAACCGCGCATCCGGACCAATATGAAGGCCGAATTCTTCATCCCGTACGTTGCCGATATTCTCATCAAGGAAAACAAGGCATCCTTCAAGGTCCTCAACTGTGATGCAAAGTGGTTCGGGGTGACCTACAAGGAAGACCGCCCGTTCGTTGTGGACAAGATCAACTCATTGATAGAGAAGGGCGTTTATCCCCGTTCTCTCTGGGGAAAGTAGGAGAGGGTTAAGATGGCGGATAAAAATCTGAAGATTCTGGTCGTTTGCGGCGGCATTTCCACGGAAAGGGAAGTCTCGCTCCGCAGCGGAAAGGCAATTTATGAAGCACTTCTGCGCAAAGGATATGAGAATTCCGTGCTATTCGACCTGACCAGGAACAACATAGCGCAGATTCTCCAATTGAAACCCGATATCGTTTTCCTTGGCCTTCACGGCAAGGGCGGTGAGGACGGTTCCATCCAGGGGATGCTGGAATTGGCGGGAATACCCTATACGGGTCCCGGAATTGCAACCAGTGCGGTATGTATGGACAAGATTCTGACCAAGAGAGTCCTTGCGAACGCAGGGCTTCCGACTGCAGGTTTCGTGGTTTACAGAAGGGACGAATGTGATGACAGAAAGGCTGTCGCCAAGGCTCTGGTTGACCGACTCGGGCTGCCTATGGTACTGAAGTCCCCCTGCCAGGGCTCAAGCATCGGAGTTGTCATCGTACACAGGGAGGATGAAATCGAACCGGCTTTGGAGGAGGTGTTCAGATATGGGGACAATCTGCTTGCCGAGCAGTTCCTCGAAGGGACCGAGGTCACTCTCCCGATAATGGGAAATGACACACCCATAGCGCTCCCGGTGATAGAAATCACTTCCGAGCGCGAATTCTACGATTATACGGCGAAATATACTTCAGGACTTTGCCATCACATCATTCCGGCGCGTATCGGGAGGGATGATGAAGAGTCTGTCCGCATCCTCGGTCAGAAGGCATACCGTGTCCTGAACTGCAAGGGACTTTCCCGCATAGACTTCATAATCGACAAGAAGTCCGGCCCGATGATTATCGAGGTCAACACTCTGCCAGGAATGACGGATATGAGCCTCTTCCCCGATGCAGCAGGCTATGTCGGAATCTCATACGATGATCTTGTTGAAAGATTCCTTGAGTACGGTCTGACTGCCAAACACGATTTGTAGTGGTTTTCGGAGTGCCGGCAGATACAATGGATCGGGATGAGCTGGACGCTCTCATAGAGCTTCTGGACGATGACGACAATGTTGTCCGGAGTTGTGTGGATGAGCGTCTCCGTTCTTTCGGGCCACAGGTCGTAAGCGCGCTTCTTGATGCCGGGGCCGGGGACAAGGCTGAATTTCTGAACACGGAATTCAGACTGGGAGACCTGAAAAGGCTTCTTGCACGTTCCGGAGGTTCGGTGTCTCTTTTCGATGGAGCCTTTATGGTCTGTTCCATCGCCGACTGCACGTTGAGGCGTCGGGAGTTGGAGAGCTCTTTTTTCAAATGCGTTTCCGAGTATCAGAAAGAGGCTTCCGACGACAGGACTGCATTCGAGAACATAGGCGTTTTCAATCATATATTCTTTGAGCGTCTCGGCTTCACTCTGTATGATATGGGATTGTCTAATCCCGAATATGCGCTTGTAAGCAAAGCTCTGGAAAACCGCAGGTGCAATCCGCTGACGATGGTCTATGTCTACATTATGGTAGCTCAGACCTGCGGACTACCCCTTCTTCCACTCTGTTTCCAGGGCGGGGTGGTCCCGGTGTATATGGAGAACGGGAAGGAACTGTTCTATGTGAACGTCTATCGGAAAGGTGAGATATTCTACAGGCACAACCTGGGCGCCTCCCTCAAATTCATAGGCAGCGCTCTTGGAAATATTGAGTTCAAGGTACGTGACGAAAGGTCTCTTCTGGCCATATACGTCGAATCGCTTCAGATTGTGTTCTCAAGAGGTGGAAGCGGAAGATTATCCTCCGCGTTGGAATCGGTTCTGGCTCTTATCGGGCCGGAACGCTTCCTGACTATCTGACAATCAGCTTTTCCCCGATTCGCAGGGTCTTGGTGGACTTGATGTTGTTGAGTTTGCAGATTTTGGCGACGGTTGTGCCGTATTTCTTGGCTATGCTGCCCAGAGTATCCCCTTTACGTACGGAATACACAATCCTGTCAGATGCCGCCTTGCTTTCTTCATCGGTTTGACCGTAGTGGGAATAGATGCTGAAATAGTGTCTCTTCAGGACTATGACGGAATCGCGGACCGTGCCTTCCTCGAAGTTCACTACGCGTTGCGGATCGAAAGCGTGCCCCATATATCTGGTCTCGAAGTGGAGGTGGGGCCCCGTGCTCCTGCCTGTGCTTCCTCCGAGTCCGATGATTTCTCCAGCCTTGACCGACTCGTTTTCTCCGACAAGAATCTTTGAGAGGTGGCCGTAGTATGTCTCAAGTCCGTTGGGATGGCGGATGATGACGAGGTTTCCGTAGCCTCCTGTCTGACGGACACCGCCGATATAGCGGACAATGCCGTTGAATGCGGCCCTGACGGTGTCCCCGATATGAAGGGGCACGTCTATTCCCTTGTGCTCCCTGGTCCTTCGGAACTTGAAACCGGACCGTACGTTGCCCACTATCGGCGCACTGAAAGGATTGAGGGAGTCCACAAGCTTGAGTTCTATCTCCTCGGGCAGATTGTTTACGTTATGTCCCTTGAAGGCGTGGAGCGTTTCGTTCGTCCATCCTTCGTAGAAGCCGGCCGTGTCTATTACCGGTCTGCCGAGTTCGATGTATTCCCAGGTGTGGTTCTCGAAGAGAACGACCTTGAGGTATTTGTCGCCTGTATCAAGTGTGTCCACGGCTATGACGGGCACGGTGGAAATCTCCGCCTCCACGTCATCCATAGACAAAGTATCCCTCTGGTCGACGGGAATGTATTGTGCTTTGACGAGAATCGGAAACAGAATGGTGGCCGCAATGAGCGCAAGTCGTTTCATCGGTCAGGGTTTAGTGTCGCAAATATAGTAATTTTTCCTTTTTTCTGTTGCGAATTGTATTCCGCGTTTTAGTAAAAAATTACTACTTTTATAGTTTGAAAAGATTGAAACCAAATAAACCCAATATGAACAAGTATCCTAAAATCGGTATACGTCCAACCATAGACGGACGTCAGGGCGGAGTCAGGGAAGCCCTTGAAGAAAAGACAATGAAGCTGGCAAAAGCTGTCAGCGAACTTATCAGCGGAAATCTTCGCAACGGGGACGGGTCTCCGGTTGAATGTGTGATATCCGACAGCACTATCGGCCGTGTTGCTGAGAGTGCCGCCTGCCAGGAAAAGTTCGAAAGGGAAGGGGTTGGTGCCACCATCACGGTGACCAGCTGCTGGTGCTACGGCTCCGAAACGATGGATATGAACCCTCACTGGCCCAAGGCAGTCTGGGGCTTCAACGGGACGGAACGCCCCGGCGCGGTCTATCTTGCGGCGGTACTTGCCGCCCACGCCCAGAAGGGCCTTCCCGCTTTCGGAATCTACGGACACGACGTGCAGGATCTGGACGACAACACAATTCCCGCCGATGCGGCTGAAAAGATTCTCCGCTGGGCACGTGCCGCCGTGGCTGTCGCGACTATGCGCGGAAAGAGTTATCTCAGCCTCGGAAACACCTGTATGGGCATAGCCGGATCCATTGTGAATGCCGACTTCCTTCAGGATTATCTCGGAATGAGGACGGAATATGTTTCCCTTGTGGAAATTCTGCGCCGCGTGGACTTCGGAATCTATGACCACGAGGAGTTCGAGAAGGCTATGGCCTGGATTGAGAAGTACTGCAAGCCCAATGAGGGGCACGACTACAACGAGGACCGTCCGCTTTTCCCCGGAACTCCGATGACGACCTTCAACGGCAAGGGAAAGGGAAAGAACCGTCAGGAGAAGGACGCCGACTGGGAGTTCACTGTAAAGAATATGATGATTATCAGGGACCTTATGGAAGGCAACGGCAGATTGCTTGAAATGGGGTACAAGGAGGAGGCTCTCGGGCACAACGCCATTGCGGCGGGTGTCCAGGGACAGCGTCAGTGGACCGACTACAAGCCCAATTTCGACTTCCCCGAATCACTGATGTGCTCCTCATACGACTGGAACGGAATCAGGGAGGCCAAGATCCTCGCCACCGAGAATGACTTTATGAACGGCATTTCGATGCTCTTCGGACATCTTCTCACAAACAAGGGTGTTATGTTCAGCGACATCAGGACATACTGGAGCCCCGAGGCCGTGAAGAGGGTTACCGGAAAGGCCCCTCAGGGAGCAGCGGCGGGAGGATTCATCCACCTCATCAATTCCGGTGCTACCACTCTTGATGCAACCGGCGCAATGAAGGATGCCAAGGGCAATCCTACGATGAAGGCTCCCTGGGAGATGACTCCCGAAGATGCGGAAGCCTGCCTGAAAGCCACCAGCTGGATGCCCGCCGACCGTGACTATTTCCGTGGTGGCGGATACTCTTCACACTTCCTGAGCCGTGGCGGAATGCCTATGACGATGATGCGTCTGAATATGGTCAAGGGTCTCGGTCCCGTTCTCCAGCTTGCTGAAGGATGGACAGTGGAGCTTGAACCGGATATGCACGACATCCTCGACAAACGCACCGACCCCACCTGGCCCACAACCTGGTTCGTTCCCCGTCTTGACGCCGGAAAGGACTGCTTCAAGGATGTTTACAGCGTGATGAACTACTGGGGTGCAAACCACGGTGCAATCGCACACGGGCATATAGGAGCCGACCTGATCACTCTCTGCTCGATGCTGCGAATCCCAGTCTGTATGCACAACGTCCCTGAAGAGAAGATTTTCCGTCCTTCCGCCTGGAATGCTTTCGGAATGGACAAGGAAGGAGCTGATTACAGGGCCTGCGCCAACTTCGGACCAATCTACAAATAATGGGAACGGGTCCGAAACTGGTGGAACGGCAGTATCTGCTGCCGTTCATCCTCATTACCTCACTGTTTGCACTCTGGGGTTTTGCAAATGACATAACGAATCCTATGGTGGCGGCGTTCCAGACAGTTATGGAACTCTCCGCCGCCAAGGCTTCCCTGATACAGTTCGCCTTCTATGGCGGATATGCCACCATGGCCGTCCCGGCGGCTCTTTTCATCAGAAAATACAGCTACAAGAGCGGAATCCTGCTGGGACTGACCCTCTATGCCATCGGTGCATTCCTCTTCATACCGGCCGCTTCGATGCAGAGTTTCATCTTCTTCTGCTTTTCGCTCTATATCCTGACCTTCGGTCTGGCTTTCCTTGAGACTACCGCCAATCCTTTCATACTTTCTCTCGGCGCGAAGGAGAATTCCACCCGCCGATTGAATCTCGCACAGGCCTTCAACCCGATGGGGTCGCTGATGGGAATGGCTGTGGCCTCGTTCATAGTCCTGCCGTCTCTTTTGAGCGACACTCACCGCGACGCCTCCGGCAAACTGATATTCGACCAGCTGCCGGAAGCCGTCAAGGCCACCGAGAGGGTCGCGGACCTTGCCGTCATCAGGAATGCATACGTGGCGCTGGGCGTAGTCGTACTGATTGTGCTTGTAGTGATTGCCCTGACGAAGATGCCAAGGACCACGGTCAACGACCCTTCCCTCAAGGCCAGGGATACGCTTGGGAGATTATGGAGAAACAGGACATACCGTGAAGGCGTGCTTGCACAGGTGTTTTACGTGGGAGCGCAGATAATGGTATGGACTTTTATTATCCAATATGCTGACAATCTGGGAATCGACAAAGCTACGGCGCAGAAATACAATATCCTCGCGATGATGGGTTTCCTCACTTTCAGGTTTGTCTCCACCTTCCTGATGAAGTATGTGAACTCACGGAAACTGCTGGCGATATTCGGCATTTGTGCAGGCATCTGCACGGTCGGAGCGATTGTGATAGTCGGCAGGGCGGGCCTCTGCTGCCTGGTGGCAATCAGTATGTTTATGAGTCTGATGTTCCCTACGATATACGGAATATCTCTGGAGGACGTCAGCGCACAGGACAGCACTCTTGCCGCCGCATTCCTCGTGATGGCGATAGTCGGAGGTTCGATTCTGCCGCCTCTTCAGGGTGCAATCATCGACAGGGGCGTGATTCTCGGGCACCCTGCGGTCAACGTCAGTTTCATTCTGCCGCTTGTCTGCTTCGTGATGGTCACTGTTTTCGGACTGAGAGCATTCGCCCGTGCGAGGCGCGCGTAGGGCGGCGCTATTCCAGAAATCTTTCCCTGAGGGAACGGATGTCTTCCTCGGAGAGGCAGATGGGACCTTTGAGGAATCCCAGCAGGGAGCCGTACTGCTCTTCGACCGTGTCGAGCGCAGCGGAGAAATATTTTGAGTTCACTCCGATGAAGGTGAGGGCCGCCTCTTTCTCCTCTTCGGTGGCAAGGCGGCCGTAAATTTCTTCGACCTCCTGACGGTACACCTCGTTGGAAATTTCGTAATCCTCCATTATGAGCTTGCGGTCTGCTCCGAGGGCCGCGAGCATGAGGGCTGCACCGAGGCCGGTACGGTCTTTCCCCTGTGAGCAGTGCCAATAGACGGCACCCTCTTCGGAATTCAATATGTTGAGGAAGAAACCGGCATACTGAACCTGCGTGAACTCCGTGGTTATCATAACCGTGTACATATCCCGGGCCACCTCCTGCACCTTCTTCTCGGAAGCGTGGAGTGTCAGCCAGCTGACAAGGTCGCGGTAGGCTTCGGACGGCAGGGAAAGTTTTTCCATCTGCATACTGTCCTCGTCGAAAGCAGGCAGCCATATCCGGCTTGCCCCGGGAATTTCCATATCCGGCGTACGTTTGACTTCGAAACTGGTACGGAAATCGAAGATTCGAGCCAGGTGATACTTGTTTGTGAGCAAGTCCAGATCTTCCGGCGACAACCGGTTCAAGGCTCCGCCACGCAGCAGCCTGCCGCGTTTGATCAGGGATCCGTCAGGCATCCTGTATCCTCCGAGTTCCCGGGCGTTGACGACGGAATTCAACCCGATGCCCTGTGTTTCAAAACTGTATTTGCTGGAGGTGTTCATCTTATTTTTGGTTGCGCAAAGTTATGATTTTTTCGTTACATCGGGTCGACGTCGATGATTATGTCGGGGGCGAACTTGAACTGCTCCGAAACGGCCTCGACGGTGGTGTAGATGCGGCTCTTGCTGTCGCTCAAGTGCGCGTTGCGCGGAAGGCTTATCCGGAACTGGCGGATGTGCTCGCCGCCGACCGTCTCCATCGCAGGCTCGACGGGCCCCTGGACTCCGGGAATTCCGGCGGCAGAAAGCAATTCTCCCAGCACCCTGCATACATTCCACAGCCTGCCTTCATATTTGTCCTTGACAGTCAGTACTATCAGCCTGACGTAAGGGGGATATCCGAAGGCCCGGCGCTCTTCCAGCAGGGTTCCTGAGAAGGCATCCGGCCGTGCGCTGAATATCGGGTGTTCTTTCTGTGAAGTCTGGATAAGCAGTCTGCCTCTGTTGCCCCGGCGTCCTGAGCGGCCCAGCAGCTGGATTATCAACTGCATCGTCCTTTCATCGCCTCTGAAATCCTGTACGGAGAGAAGACTGTCCGCGCTGAGAAGCACGACGAGCGAAAGTTTCTCGAAGTCGAAACCCTTGGTAATCATCTGAGTCCCGACCAGAATCCTGAGCCGTCCTGATGCAAAATCCCGTATCATCTTCTCCTCCTGCTTCTTGCTTTGGGTGGTGTCCGCATCGAACCGGGCAACGGGGAAATCGGGAAAAAGCCCTGCAATCTCCTCCTCAATCTTTTCGGTGCCGGATCCTCTGTCCACGAGGGAAGGAGTGCCGCACTGATGGCACCGGGTGGTGAAAAGGGTGCTGTACCCGCAATAGTGGCAGGTCAACGAACTGTTGTAACGGTGATATGTCAGAGGAACGTTGCATTTCGGGCATTTGGGGATTGCCCCGCATTCGGAGCATTGAACTAAAGGGGAATAGGCCCTGCGGGAACGGAATATCATTATCTGCTCCCCCCGCTCGAGGACCTTCCTCATCTCGTTTATCAGTTCCACCGAAAAACTTCCGCGCATCTCGCGGTGCCTCCAGGCGGCATTGGTGTCGATTATTCCAATTTCCGGAGCGGTCCCCTGATGGAACTTGACCGGCAGGGCCACCCGTTCATATTTGCCTGTCTGCACATTGTAGAGAGATTCCAGCGAAGGAGTGGCGCTTCCCAGCAGCAGGTCGGCGCAGCGCATACTTGCAAGCAGAGCCGCGGTATCCCTGCCATTGTATCTCGGGGCGGGGTCGTCCTGTTTGTATGAGCGGTCGTGCTCCTCGTCCACTATGACCAGTCCGGGATTCCTGAGCGGAAGAAACACCGAAGACCGGGTTCCGAGGACCACGCAGACGTTCTCCCTTACATAATCGGAAACGGCGCATCGCTCCGGTGTGGTCTGTTTGGAGTGGAACACCTTCAACGTATCCCCGAATACACTGCGGAGCCTTTCTTCAATCTGGCGGGAAATGGCAATCTCGGGGACGAGAATGAGAACGGACTTGCCCTCCTTGAGGCGGGCCAGGGCCAGATGTATGTATATTTCAGTCTTTCCGCTGCCCGTCACTCCTTCGAGAAGGACCGTTTTCTTTTCGGAGAAAGCCTTTTCAATCCTTGAGAGAGCCTCCTTCTGCACTTCGGAAAGGACGTTGCCCGTCCCGGAACCGGCCGCGGATGCGGCTGCCTTTTTCCCCTTCCGCTCCGGACGGGACCGGTATTGGAGCGAGGCTCCGTTGTGAACGGCCTTGAACACCTCTCCCGGCGTACACAGATAATACTGTGCGACCGCCTCCCATAACTTTATCTCCTCCGCTCCGACGCAGGGCCAGCCAAGAACCTGTGAGACAGGCTTTATGCGGCTTTCATCCAGATTTTCAGGAATTTTGTCATGTACCGCAACTACTGTTCCGGTGGAAATCCGACCCCTGACATTCACCTTCACCCACGTTCCGACCTGCACTCCGGAGGCATCGCAAGCCTCGACGCAGTAGGAGAGGAAGCCCTTTAGTTTCAAGGGCAGCAGAACGTCCACATATATCTTCCCGTCTTCCATCATACCGATTCCGAAAGTTTCAAAGATAGAAATCTGTTTCGTGACTGTCAAATTTTTTTGGAGATTCAAAAATTAACCATATCTTTGCAGTCCCGAAAACAATGGTGCCATAGCTCAGTTGGTAGAGCAAAGGACTGAAAATCCTTGTGTCCCTGGTTCAATTCCCGGTGGCACCACAGCGGAAGCCTCTCAGATGTCTGAGAGGCTTTTCTTGTAAAATGTACTTTCTTTTTGATTTTTCTAAGGATAAATTAGTTAACTTTGCACACTTATCATAACATTTGTATTGTATGAGTGTCACGTCAACGAAATGCCTGATTGTCGGGAGCGGTCCCGCCGGTTATACCGCAGCCATATATGCTGCGCGTGCGGCATTGAAACCGATACTCTATGAAGGGCTTCAGCCGGGCGGGCAGTTGACTTCGACAACTCTCATAGAAAATTTCCCCGGCTATCCGGAAGGGATTGACGCGAATCAGCTGATGTCCGATATGCGTGAACAGGCGGCCAGGCTCGGTGCCGACATCCGGCCGGGTTACGTTTCCTCCGTCGATTTCGGGAAACGTCCTTTCCGCGTAACGGTGGATGACCTGCCCGATGCGGTAATCGAGGCACAGACAGTCATAATAGCCACCGGCGCCACCGCGAAATATCTCGGACTTGAGAGCGAGAGCAGATTCAGGGGAATGGGAGTCTCCGCCTGTGCGACCTGCGACGGATTCTTCTACCGTGGCAAGGACGTCGCCGTTGTGGGAGGAGGTGACACGGCCTGTGAGGAGGCTTCATATCTGGCATCGCTTTGCCGCAAGGTCTATATGATTGTCCGCCGCAATGAACTCCGTGCGTCAAAGGCTATGCAGAAACGGGTCCTTGAATCCGAAAACATTGAAATACTCTGGGAGAGTCAGACCGAGGAGGTCCTGGGAACCGATGCGGGGGGTGTGACAGGTGTGAGACTGGTCCGGAAGGACGGGGAGGTCTTTGAAAAGCAGATTGACGGCTTCTTCCTTGCAATCGGGCATCATCCCAATTCAGACATTTTCAAGGATTGGATTGCAACTGATTCGAACGGTTATATACTGACGGACGGCAAGAGCTCGAGGACAAACGTGGCAGGTGTTTTTGCCGCAGGTGACGTGCAGGACCCACAATACCGTCAGGCGATAGCGGCCGCCGGAAGCGGTTGCCGTGCAGCGCTTGATGCTGAACGTTTCATTCTGGAGGGCAGGTAACGGATGAGGAGAATAGCGGTCATATCCGTGGGAATCGTCCTGTTTCTGTCAGGCTTCCTGATGGCTTCCTGCAAAAGTCAGTTCGAGGCTCTTCTGGAGAGCTCCCTTACTGAAGAGAAATACAAGGCCGCCTTCGAGCTTTTCGAGAAGAAGAAATATTCCAAGGCAGCCCAGATGTTCGAGTCCGTCTCCCTTGCCACCAACGGGACTCCGCAGGATGATACGGTGCAGTTTTATATCGGCTACTGCAATTACTGCTTCGGAGACTATACGACCGCCGAAAGCAATCTGAACAATTTCATAGCGACCTTCCCTCTGAGTCCTTTCACTGAAAAGGCCAAATATCTCCATCTGGAATGTCTTTACAAGGGAACTTACAGATATGAACTGGACCAGATTCCCACCAGAAAGGCGATAGTGACAATGAAGGGGTTCATCATCGAGAATCCCGATTCCCAATATCTTCCCCAAATCAACGAAATGCTCGATGATCTGAACGGGAGGCTGGAACAGAAGGCATACCAATCGGCGTATCTCTACTACCATATGGAGGACTACCTTGCATCCCATTACGCGCTGAAGAATGTTCTCAAGGAGAATGCGGACAACAGATACCGCGAGGAGATACTGTACTACATCGCAATGTCATCCTACAAGTATGCCTCCCTCAGCGTGGCAAGCAAACAAAGGGAGAGGTATCTGGTATTTGTGGATGATTATCTGAATATGGTAAGTGAATATCCGGATTCCCATTTCACGAAGGATTTGGAATCCTACTATGAGAAAACACAGAAAATATTGAAAAATCAGGAATAAAATGAGCAACGAAAAAATGAATGTGCCCTTGAACACGGTGACACGCAATCTGGCAGACCTTGCAGCTCCCACGGGAAACATCTACGAGACAGTGATGATTGTCGCAAAACGCGCAAATCAGATATCTGCGGACATCAAGCAGGAACTGAGCCACAAGCTTGAAGAGTTCTCAAACTATGCCGACACTCTTGAGGAGACTTTTGAAAACCGTGAGCAGATAGAGATTTCGAAGTATTACGAAAAACTCCCCAAGCCTACGCTGACCGCCACCTCCGAGTTTATGGACGGCGATCTGTTTTACCGCAAGGCGGAATAGCGGATGCTATCCCGACTGACCATAGACAACTATGCCCTGATAAACCACTTGGATATTACCTTCCCAGGTGGTCTTGTCATTATTACGGGCCAGACCGGGGCGGGGAAGTCAATCCTGCTCGGGGCCCTTTCCCTGCTTCTCGGCGCCAGGGCTGATTTGTCGGTCATAAGGGACAGAAACCGCAACTGTGTTGTCGAGGCCCAGTTCAGCCATAAAGGCAATGACCTGATAATCCGCAGAGTCCTCACCCCTTCGGGGAGGTCCCGGCTTTTCTTGGATGACGAGCCCGTTTCCGCCCAGGATATCAGGGAACTCTCTCTCGAAATTGTGGATATCCACTCCCAGAACCAGCACCTGCTTCTGGGTCGCGGCGATTTCCAGCTGTCTCTCTTAGACAGCTACGCCGGATTGTCCGGAAGGGTGGAGGAGTACAACATTCTGTACGACAAATACAGAGAGAATTTGAAGAGCCTGCAGGAGAGGAAGCGTGAAAGGGAAAAATCCGGAATGGAACAGGCCTATCTTCAGGATGTGTGTGACAAACTCGTGGCGGCTTCCCTTGTGGATGGTGAGCTGGAAGAGTTGGAAAGCGAACATTCCGTCCTCTCAAACTGCGAATCTGTTAAGGAGGGTCTCTCGACGGCTCTTTCTCAATTCGTTTCGGACAACGGGTCCATCGACGGGAATCTGAAGGAGGCGATATCCGCCTTGACAAGAGTAGCTCAATATGTGCCATTGTCCGGTGAACTTTCCGAAAGGGTTGAATCGGCCAGAATAGAAATCAAAGATATCGCCTCGGAGGTCGAATCCCTTATGGAAAAGGTTCAGTATTCACCCGGAAGACTTGCCGCCGTGGAACAGAGGATTTCGCTTCTTTACGAACTGATGAAGAAAAACGGGGTCGGCACAGTCTCAGAGCTGATAGCCAGAAGAGACTCTCTTCTCAAAACTCTTTCTGGGGTCGGAGACGACCTTGCCGAAGTAGAGCGGTTGGAGGAAGAGGTTGCTTCCGAGGAGAAGCGACTCAGGGAACTGGCTCAGGAAATCCATCGGGACAGGGCTGCTGTGGCGCCACGTCTTTCAGCACTTCTGCAGGAGTCCGTCCGTGACCTTGAAATGCCGGGGGCTACGTTGGAAGTGAAGGTCATCGGACAAGGCGACATCGCAAGAAACGGCAGGGATTCGGTATGCATATATTTTGATGCGAACGGAGGGAATCCTACAGAACTTTCAAAATGTGCCAGCGGAGGGGAAATGTCCCGCATAATGCTTTGTATCAAAGCTCTTATGTGCCGGTATTCCGGTATGCCCACAATGTTCTTCGATGAAATAGACACCGGCGTTTCCGGCAGTATCGCCGACAAGATGGGCCGCCTCATCGTCGGTATGGGGGAATCAATGCAGGTTTTTGCAATAACCCATCTTCCTCAGGTGGCTTCAAAGGGACGAGCTCATTACCTTGTCTACAAGGAGGGCGGGGAGCAGCCTGAAACGAAAATACGTCAGATTGACGGGGGTGAGAGGGAAATGGAAATCGCAAGACTTCTATCCGGAGCGACACTGACTCCCGAGGCGGTTGCAAATGCGAGAGTACTGCTCAATGACAATAATCTTTAATACTAAAATACTATGCGTCTTATTATTCAAGAATCTTATGGAAAAATGTCCCAGTGGGCTGCGGCATATATAGCCAAACGCATCAATGAGGCAAAACCGACAGCCGGGCACCCGTTTGTACTGGGGCTTCCTACCGGTTCGACTCCCATCGGGACCTACAAGGAACTGATTCATCTCTGTTCCACCGGAAAGGTTTCTTTTGAGAATGTCGTAACATTCAATATGGATGAATACATCGGCATTCCCGAGGACCACCCCGAAAGTTACCATACGTTTATGTGGGACAACTTCTTCAGATATATCAACATCAAGAAGGAGAACGTGAACATTCTCAACGGGAATGCTTCGGATCCGGATGAGGAGTGCCGTCGGTATGAGGAGAAGATTGCCGCATACGGCGGAATCGATCTGTTTATGGGCGGCATCGGCCCGGACGGCCATATCGCATTCAACGAACCGGGCTCTTCCCTGACATCCAGAACAAGGAAAAAGGCCCTGACAACCGATACGATCATAGCGAATTCACGTTTCTTCGACCACGACATCGACAAAGTGCCCAAGACTGCGCTGACCGTCGGCGTGGGAACGATAATGGACGCCAAGGAGGTTATGATACTGGCCAATGGACATAACAAAGCCCGCGCTCTGTATCACGCGGTCGAGGGTGCCATCAACCATATGTGGACCATTTCCGTACTGCAGAATCACCAGCGTGGCATTATCGTCTGCGACGATGCCGCAACCGTGGAACTGAAGGTCGGTACGGTCAATTACTTCAAGGATATCGAGAAAGCCAATATGGACCCTACTTCACTATTGAGATAGTGAAATCGGGATTATAGACAAGATTGCGGGTTGCAGTGTTCTGCCATCCGCAATCTTCGTTATTGCGGAAGAATCTGACGTTGCTCTGCATCAGAGTCCCGCCGTATGAGCCTGCATTTCTTATGAAATCGCCGCTTGCCTTGTAGATATTGGATACGAAGAAGGATATGAGGTCATATCCCTGGAAAGAGAAGGGGGTGGGCTCGGTATTGTAAAGGGCGCGGTAGCGGAATACGAAATTTCTTACCGGCTCGGAACTGTAGTCTGTGTAATACGGGGTACATACGTGAGTCGACAGTTCAAAGAATGAATCGGAATCGATGGATTCGAAATTCCTCACCCTGTTGCTGCAGAAGAGTTGGATGGGAATGTCGAACAGTTTGAGTACCCGCATATTCCTGACGATGTCAGGCGCAAAGGCATCGTCCTGGGATGCGACGATGACCTTGTAGGTGGATGCCCTGTCCAACTGGCGTTTCAGCGAATCGGACAGTGTCCGGCCGTGGAGGAGTCCGTATCCAATCTTCTGATACTCGATCCCCTGATTGTCGAGGAGGGAGGTGATTCGATCCACGTATTGCTGCTCTCTCATCGAAGAATCGAAAATCACCAGAACTTTGTCGCCTGCAGTAACATCCAGAAGCCCGATCAGGTTGCTTTCCTGAACTGATACGGAGGCGGGGGCCTGAAACAGATACGGATTGCCTTCTGTCAGGGCCTCCGCGCCGTGGTCCATAGGAGAGACAAGGGGGATGCGCTTGTCCTTTGCGAATTGCGCGAAGGGCGGAAGTTCTTCAGCCTGTACGGGGCCGATAATCAGGTCGCTTGCTGCAAAATCCTCATCCAGGAACAACTCTTCGGCAGATTTTTCCTTGCTGTCAAACACGTTCAGGACAACGCTCATCCCTTGGGCACGGAGGGAATCGAGTGCCATCAGGGCTCCGCTGTAGAAATCGAAGAAGTTGACGGAAGGCTGCTCCGTGCCGGCTCCGAACGGGAGCACAAGGCTGACGGACATAGGATTGTCGGAGCCGAACACTTTGTCCGGCAGAGTCTCCTGAATGGTGGTGGTGTCCGTCTCGACCGCTGAAAGGCTGTCCCTGGCGGCCTCGGAGATGAAATCGTCAAGTGGTTCCGCGATTTGGTCGGGAGCCCCCATAGGGATGAGGAGAATCATATTCGACCTGACATCCCCGCTTTCAAGGTTGTTGTATTTGAGGATATCCTCAACGGTGACGCCGTACTTTCGCGCTATGGAAGAGACAGACTCATACCACCTGACGCGATGCTCCACGACCTCCTGACCGGAAGTGCCGGCATAGGAGGCTATGGAGATGAAAAGTATCGACGTTATGAGGAGTATCCGTTTCATCGGACTACTTGTTTCTTGTCTTGATATATTCGGCGTTGAGGCCTTCCACGACTTCCTGGGTTATGTCGAGGCCGGGGTTGCCGACTATCACGATATTCGTGGCTTCGCTGGTGGTGAGGATTGCGGAGAATCCGTGAACCTTGTTGTATTCCTCGAGGTAGGTCTTGATGGCATCCATTATCTGATTGTTGAGGACCATCTCTTCCTCCTGCATCTCATACTGCTTCTGTGCCATCAGATTCTGGAGTTCCTGCTGGCGCTGCTGGAGGGAGTTCTGCTGCTGCTCGGCTGCGGAGCGTGTCAGCAGGCCCTTGTTGTATTGATTCTCAAAAGCCTTGATGTCGCTCTCAAGCTTGCGGCCCTTTTTGTTCAGGTCATCCTGTACGCTTGTCGCCTTTGCTTCGAAGGATGAACGGAGATCGCTGTACATATCGTACTGCATTATCAGGGTGTCGATTCTGACATATACGATGTCTCCGGATTGAGCTTCTGAACCCTGGACGACTTCAACGCCTTTGCCTGAGGGTTTGAGATTGAGGCAAGCCAGAACGAGGGCGGCAACGGCAACGACGATGGATGCGATGCTGAGAATTTTGAAAGATGTGTTTTTCATCACAGTTAGTTTATTGTTTCAGATTATTATTTGATTCAGTTTATCTTACAAAGATAATGTTTTATTTCAACTCTCCCAAATATGCGGAGATGCTCTTTTCCAGCCCCATATAGAGTGCGTCGCAAATCAGCGCGTGCCCTATCGAAACCTCCTGCAGCCCTGAAACGTTTTCCTTGAAGAAACGCAGGTTCTCAAGACTGAGGTCGTGCCCGGCATTCAGTCCAAGACCACAGCTGCCCGCCTCCAGAGCAGCTTTTGCGTATGATTCTACCGCCTTTTCGGGGCTGTCGCAATATTCTCTAGCGTATGCTTCCGTGTACAGTTCAATCCGGTCGCAACCCGTATCAGCCGCGTAGCGCACCATCTCGATGTCGGGGTCAAGGAATATGGAAGTCCTGATGCCTTCGCTGTGGAAAGCTCTGCAGATATCCTTCAGGAATCCCCGGTTCTCCCGGGTGTTCCACCCGGCGTTTGAGGTCAGGGCCTCCGGCGCATCGGGCACAAGTGTCACCTGCGTGGGGTGGACTTCAAGGACGAGTTTCCTGAACTCGTCAATCGGATTGCCCTCTATGTTGAATTCAACAGATATGTTGTCCTTTATGGCGCGGACGTCACTGTACCTGATATGCCTTCCGTCCGGACGGGGGTGGACGGTGATTCCTTCCGCTCCGAAGGACTGGCAGTCAAGGGCGGCCTGAAGTACGTCCGGCCTGTTGCCGCCGCGTGCGTTGCGGAGCGTGGCGATTTTGTTGATATTGACGGATAGCTTGACCATTTTATTTTTGTTGACAACTCGCAAATTTAGTAATTTTGAACAATATTTCTTCAAAAATGAAACTCGCGATATATGGCAACGACACGCTCCTTGTCGACACATTCCGTGCCAGAGGGGCGCAGGTGTCCCTGTTTGGTTCGGACTTCTTTTCTTCGGACGATTTTCCCTCTGATGCCGACGCGCTGCTGTGCCTTGGCGGGGACGGGACTTTTCTCAGAGCTCTGCCTCTTCTGGGCGGACGTGACATTCCTGTGGCGGGCATTAATTTCGGGAGGCTCGGCTTTTTGACCACGGCGAGATTTGACAGTGTCCGGGACGCTTGGATTGACGACCTGCTGGAAGGCAGGTTCACCGTCGAGGACCGCAGCCTGATCAAGGCTTCGTGCGGGTTCTTTCCCGGGAGCCTGTATCCATACGCGGCCAATGAATTCTCTGTCCAGAAAAAAGGGATGGGAGTGCTGGAGATTGACGTGCGGCTTGACGGCCTCGAAATGCCGTCATATTGGGCCGATGGCATCGTTGTATGTGCACCGACCGGCAGTACCGCCTACAATCTCAGCATAGGCGGGCCTGTCGTATTTCCGGGGGCGAACGTCTTCGTGATGGCCCCGATTGCACCTCATAATCTGAATATGAGGCCAATCGTCCTGCCTGACAGTTCGGTTCTGGACATAACGTTCTCCACCCGTGACGGCAGCGCCCTTGTGACCCTTGACAACAGGTCGGTGGAAGTCCCTTCGGGTACGACAATCCGTGTTTTTAAGGGTGAATACGGGTTCAGATATATGAACCTGGGAGGCCACAATTTCATTGCAGCCCTGCGGTCGAAACTCCTTTGGGGGGAGGATTGTAGGAATCGGAAAAACTGAAATAGTCCTTCCTGCCGACAATGATATGGTCAAGCAGCGTCATATCCATCAGTGAGGCTGCCTTCTGCAGCGCTTCGGTCTGCTCGATGTCCTTTTTTCCGGGTCTTGCGGTACCCGAGGGGTGATTGTGGAAAAGAATGATTCCTCCCGCAAGTTTTTCAATGGCTTTCCTCAGTATCAGTTTGATGTCTATCACGGTCGAACTCACCCCTCCGGACGATACCCTTTCCTTTCCGATGAATCTGTTGGCCCTGTTGAGGAACATCACCCAGCATTCCTCGTGGGGAAGGTCGCGCAGGTGCGGAATCATAATTGCGGCCGCCTGGGAACTCGAAGATATCTGCGGATGCTCCTGAGGTATCTCGGATTCCATCCGTCGGCAAAGTTCGAATGCGGCGGAAAGCTGCGCCGCCCTGGCCGTGCCGATGCCTTTTGTCTGAGTGAGTTCCTTGAACGAGAATCTGGCCAGATCCCCCAGTTTCCCTTTTGCGGCATCGAGAAGATCTCTTGCGAGATCCATCGCGCTTTTTTCCTTGGTGCCTCCTTGAATAAGGATGGCCAACAGTTCAGTTGACGTGAGGTTGCCGGATCCTTGAAGCATCATCTTCTCCCTCGGTCTATCCTCCTCAATCCAGTTCTTGATGCTTTTCATAGTACAAAATATAAAAAAAGCCTTCCGTGTGGCGGAAGGCTTTAAACTTCTAAGGCTTGCAAGCTATGCGAGTTTGTTTACGTAAACTGCGATTCCGCTCTTCAGGTTGGCTGCCTTGTTCTTGTGAATGACATTGGTCTTTGCAAGACGGTCAATCATCGAAAAGACCTTCGGCATTGAAGCCTCGGCTGCTGCCTTGTCTGTGGTGTTGCGGATTGCCTTGATGGCGTTTCTTGTTGTCTTTGCATAATACTTGTTATGCACTCTGCGTTTCTCGCTTTGGCGATAACGTTTGTCTGCTGATGCGTGGTTTGCCATTATTTGATTTTTTATATTTTTTCGTAGTGGGTAGGAGAATCGAACTCCTATTGCGAGAATGAAAATCTCGAGTACTAACCGTTATACGAACCCACCAAGTCCTTTTTTTCCAAAGGGAACGCAAAGGTATACAAAAAAATCCTACAAACAAATTTTTTTGCAGGATTTCTCTGGTTTATTGCCAATGCCAGGAGTAGATGAGAGCTTCGACCTGCCTCAGATAATCCCGTTTGTCATATTTCGGAGCATATACAAAGCCTTCTATCACAATTACGTTCGACTTGTCGGGGCTCAGGAACGCATCGCTGATGAAAGGTCCTCCCATAAAATCGTTGTGGGTATCCCACAGTGTCCTGATTTCTGCGAATTCACGTCCGTCGAACTGCTTGGTCTCGAAGCCCGGGACAATCGTGGTGTTGGTTATCATATAACTGCCTTCCCGTGTGGCGGGCACCTGCACTTTCATAATCTCATCCCTCTTGTCTATCAGGTATTTTGGGGTCAGCTGACAGTTGCCTTCGTAGGGGAACTGATAAATGAAGATTCCCTGAGTGGTGAAGGTAGTTTCGTATGAAATCCAGAGAAAATCGTTGCTTTGCTTCTTCAGTGTATAATTGCTCGGAAGATATGGGGTTCCTCCGAACAGCGATGCAATGGTGTTCTCAAGAGAGGTGTTGGGGAAGGCCTTCGCATTGACGATGACGCGTTCCCTCTCGGCCGTCTCGAACACTCCCTGTATCTTCGCTCCGTTGTCTGTTATGAAACGGGCCGCTTCGGCTTTCGACGGGGCGGTGACGACAAGCATCGTCTGAGGTGAGGCCCAGACGTCGCGCTGGACTCTCATCGCCGTCGTGCAGGTGTCGGCTATCTTGACGTACAGCAGGTTCCGATGTACTTTGAAAATATTGTTGAAGTTTTCCTCGGGAACGTTGAAGAGTCTGTATCTGGGCTCCCGCTGGGGGATATACGGGTATTCATCGGCGAGGATTTCCCGGATGGCGTCGCCGATTTCGGATTCCCACTGCGGTCTGGAGGCTATTATCCCTATTTCTCCTACTTTCCCGCTGATGGCGGGCAAGGCTTTGCTTTCGGAGGTCTCCTTGCAGGACACAAGAGCCATTGCCAGCGCAATGACGGGCAGGACGGTGAACAGTATTTTTTTCATATCCATCATATATTTGTTAGAACAGGCTTCTTATATCATTGCCGAATGCCAGGACCATAAGTGCCAGAAGGAGTATGATTCCGACGTTTTCGGCAATTTCCATCGTTTTGTCGGAGGCTTTGTGACCGGTCAGCATCTCGATGATGAGGAAGATGATGTGACCTCCGTCCAAGGCGGGTATCGGGAGCAGGTTGAGGACTCCCAACATAATCGAGAGCCAGGCGCAGAGACTCCAGAACCGGTACCAGTCCCAGGTGTCGGGGAATATCCTCCCGATTGCTATGAAGCTGCCGACGGATTTGTATGCCTTGGTCTTGGGGGAGAATATCAGCCCGAGTTCCTTTACATAATTTGAAATGGTCCTGAATGTCCTGGAGATTCCGGCGGGAATCGATTCCGCGAGGGTGTATCTGTTTGTGGTAATCTCGAAGAAATGGCGGAGGTCACCGTCGAGAGCGACACCTATCATACCTGCCGTATCAACTTTGAGAGGCAGGTCTACACGGGCTTGGTCCCTCTCTACGGATGCCGTTATCTGCCCTCCCTTGTGATTGCCGAGTTCAGTACGTATGTCCGGGACAAGAAACATCTCCTTCCCGTTCACGGCAACGAATCTGTCACCCTTTTCAAGGTCAGACCCCTCATTCACCGAATTCTCCGTCAGACCGTCCACGACAAAGGGGAAGGCCGGGGAGAACATTCCGGGAGTGTTCAGGACAGCGGGTATGTAGAGGGGGTCAAGTGAAAGAGTCAGGGTGTCTCCATCGCGTAGAACGGTGGCGGAAGTGGCCTGTGACCTTACCATATCGACCTGCAACTGGGAGAAATCCTCCGTGGGTACACCGTCGAAGGCCAGAATCCTGTCTCCGTTGCGGAATCCCATCTCGTAACTGAGGTCATTCACGGCGATTCCGTAAAGGGCGTCTTCGTTTCTCAGATATTCTTCTCCCCAGTGATGCAGGATGGCGCCGTAGAGAACCATCGCCAGAATAAAATTGAAGAATACCCCGCCGAACATTATGAAAAAGCGCTGCCAGGCCTTCTTTGTCCGGAATTCATACGGTTGGGGCGGAAGTTTCATCGCTTCCTTGTCCATCGACTCGTCAATCATCCCGGAAATCTTGCAGTATCCTCCGAGCGGCAGCCATCCTATTCCGTATTCGGTGTTTTCGGGATGTTCCGCCCAAGTGGGATCGTCATTGGAGGAAAAGAATTTTACGTGTGTCCTTCCGCCGAATTTCTTGAACTTCACCAGCGAAATCTTCGGGTTGAAGAAGAGATAGAATTTCTCCACCCGTGTCTTGAACAGTTTTGCGAAGGAGTAGTGTCCGAATTCGTGAATTATCACCAGGAGCGACAGTGCAAGCACTACCTGCACCGTTTTGAGAAGTATTACCATCTGAATTTGTCTTTGATTTCCCCGGCGACTCTTTTCGCTTCGGAATCCGTGTCAAAGATGTCATCCAGGGTTGGTTTGTCAATATGCCGGCATTTCGCCAGAGTTTCCTCGATTATGTGTGGAATGTCCGTGAATCGTATCTCTCCGGAGAGGAAAGAAGCCACAGCCACTTCGTTCGCACCGTTCATAGTGCAGGTTGCGTTGCCCCCGGTTTCAAGGGATTGGTAGGCGAGCTTCAGACAGGGGAATCTGTCAAGGTCCGGAGCTTCGAATGTCAGCGAACCCAGCTTTGCGAAATCGAGTCTTTCGCTGTTCAGGCTGACTCTGCAGGGGTAGGAGAGGGCATACTGAATGGGCAGCCGCATATCGGGAACGCCCATCTGTGCCATCACGCACCCGTCCGAAAACTGGACCATCGAATGAATCACCGACTGGGGGTGTATGATTATCTGTATGTCCCTTGGCGGTACGTCAAACAGCCATCGAGCCTCAATCAGTTCCAGACCCTTGTTCATCAGGCTGGCCGAATCGATGGTCACTTTCGCCCCCATTTTCCATCTCGGATGATTGAGCGCCATTTCGCGCGTGGCATCTCTCATCTGTTCGAATGTGCTTGTGCGGAAAGGTCCGCCGGAACCCGTGAGAATCAGTTTCTCCACTTCCGCCCGCTCTCCCTGGAGACATTGGAAGATTGCGGAGTGCTCGGAATCGACGGGAATCAGCGGCGCCCCGTATTTTCTTGCCAGAGGCATTATGAGGCCGCCTGCCGCGACCAGAGTCTCCTTGTTTGCCAGTGCGATGGCTTTGCCTGCCTTTATCGCGGAAATCGTGGGCTGGAGCCCCGCAAAGCCGACCATTGCCGTCAGTATGATGTCGGTCTCTTCAGCCGCAACGAGCCTGCAGACGGAGTCCATCCCGGTGAATACCTTTATGTCGTGACGGCCGAGGGCATCGTTGACTTCGTCATATCTGTCGGGATTGCAGATCACCACGCTCGCCGGCTTGAAACGGATGGCCTGTTCTATCAGGAGTTTGCTGTTGTTGTTGGCGGTCAGCAGGTCCACCTCGAACATATCGGGATGTTGACCGATGACGTCCAGAGCCTGTGCTCCTATCGAGCCCGTGGATCCCAGAATGCCTATGTGCCGTTTGCCGTCGTTTCCCATTGCTTAGAAAGTGATATATTGTGCGGGATTGATGGCTTCTCCCTTGTGCCACAGTTCGAAGTGAAGATATACGTTGGTGGACGGCGACCCCGCACTGCCTACAAGTGCGATGGGAGAGCCGGCTGTCACCTTGTTCCCGGTTTTTACAAGCAGCTTTTCGGTATGCTTGTAGACGGAGATGATGTCGTTGGGATGCTGTATATATATGGTGTAGCCGGTGTCATCGTTCCATCCGGCCGAAATGACGGTTCCGTCCAATGTGGCGCAGACTGTCGTGTTGGTGGCCGAGGCGATGTCGATGTAGGGATGGTCCGCCGCCGGATTGTACTCCTGTGTAATCACTCCCTTGACCGGAGGATAGAAATGCGTTCCTTCAATCTGGGTGATGCTCCGACGTCCTTTTGAAAGGGTGAAGCGTTCTTCATTCTTTATCATTGCACGGAGCAGGGAGTCCTCTTTGGCGTAGGCTATCGTGTCCGAAGCGGCTTCCTTACGGGCGCGCGTCGATGCCGTGTCAAGCTGAAGGGGGTCCATTCCGGTCACAACCCGCTGGATGTTGGCTATCTGGAAAGCCCACGTCTCGATGACGCGCTCCAGGGAGTCTATCTTGAGAAGATTGTCGATGGCGGCCTCCTTTGTCGACTGGTTCGGGTATCCGGGGATTGTGTAGCGGAGAAAGGTATGCGCCGTCAACAGATAAGTGCCGGCAATCAGTATGACTGCCGCTGCCGACGCCAACACGATGAACAGTCTCCGGGAGAATGCCGTTGCAAACATCTCCGTCTTGTACTTCTGCATCGTAGTAATGACGAGCCGATGTCTTTTTTCGAGGTTTTTCAGCCTCTTTTTAATTGTTTGCGGCAGTTGTATCATAATAAAGGCTATCTTTGCGCCGTGGACAGGCTAATCGGCATCGATTATGGAAGAAAACGCGTGGGGGTTGCACAAAGCGATCCTCTGCTCGTGTTTGCTTCGGCATTGGAAACGATACCGTCTGCAAATATAATAGATTATCTTAAATCTTTATCCCAAAAGGATACAATAGTCCGCTTCGTCGTCGGATATCCCGTCAATCTGAACGGCAGGCCCTCCGAGGCGGCGCACGACGTGGATACTTTTCTGGGGGTTCTCCGCAAGGCTTTCCCCGACGTGCCCGTGACGTTGGAAGACGAGAGGTTCACCTCGGTCCTGGCACACAGGGCGATGATTGACGGAGGAATGAAGAAAAGTGCCCGCAGGGACAAGATGGAGGTGGACAAAATCAGCGCCGCCATCATCCTTCAGGGATATCTTGACAGAAATCAAAACAAAGGAACGAAATGATATTGCCTATTTTTCTCTTCGGTTCACCTGTGTTGAGGCAGACCGCCCTGCCGGTGGACGTTGCGGCTGAGGACAAGGAGAAACTGCTGCAGTTTGTAAAGGATATGGCGGAGACGATGCACAAGGCCGACGGATGCGGACTCGCCGCTCCCCAGGTCGGAGTCTCAAAGCGCATACTGGTTGTCGACGGGGATGAACTTCAGGAAAAATATCCGGAACTGAAGGGGTTCCACAGGGAGATGATAAATCCTGAATTCACTTTCAAGAGCGAAGAGACGACCTCCTGCGAGGAGGGATGCCTGAGCATACCCGGCGTGGATGCCGACGTCTCCCGTCCCAATGTCATCCGTATCAGTTATATAAATACTGATTTCCAGCAGGTTGAAGAGGAATTCTCCGGCTTTGCCGCACGGATGGTGCAGCACGAGATGGACCATCTGGACGGAATCGTCTTCACTGACCACGCTTCTCCCATCAGAAAGAAAATGATTGCGGCGAAACTTCTCCGTATTGCCAAGGGAAAGTCTCATCCCTCATACAAGGCGAAAATCGGATAAGTCCGACAGATTCCGTCAGGTCATGACGGCCCTCTTGCAAAGGGGGCCGGATTCAACTTTTAAACGCAATTTTTGAGGAAGAATCTGTGAGATAAAGGTTTATATTAAGTATAAATCTTTACACCGGGGCGGTCTGCCCGCAAAAC
>JAGHVE010000129.1 GCA_018064445.1 Candidatus Cacconaster equifaecalis | reverse complement strand
CGATGGAAGGATGGACCCGGGATATGATGTTCAGCGACACCGGTCTGCCCTGGATTCCCTCATCCCCCAACATCCCATATCCCGAAACGGCCGTCTGCTATCCGGCAAGCGGTCTATGCGGAGAATTGTACAATTACCTCAACATAGGCATAGGATATACCCTGCCGTTCGGGACTTTCGCGGAGGCCTGGGTCGACGCCGACAAACTCAAGGCCAGGCTGGACTCCTACAACGTGCCGGGCGTCTCCTGGAGAACGATTCACTACAAGCCGATTTCAGGAAGACTGGCGGGGAAACTTATCCACGGGGTTCAGTTCTTCTTTACGGATTACGACGCCGCCGTCATCACTCTGACGCAGTTCTACGTTATGCAGGCCGTTCACGAACTTTACGGGCGCAATCCCATCGCCGAAGCCGGTGACAGACTGGCGATGTTCAATAAGGTCTGCGGCACCGACCTTATCACCAAGACATTCGGCAAGACCTTGAAAGTCAAGGATATATACGATTATTGGACCAAGGATGTGGAAGAATTCCGCAACCTTTCGGAGAAATATTACCTATACCGATAAAGGTACGGGGCTTCAAAGCAGAGAATAGATTTTCAACAGCGATTCCGAGGGACCTGAAGAATGCAGATCCACTCCGGGATTGGGGTCGCGCTCCGGTATTCCGCACTCCCCCATCACTTTGACCAGCTGTCTGGTTACCGCGGGCGCAGGATCGATAAAACGCACTTCCGGGCCAGCAATACGCTGCATCACGGGAAGCAGGAAGGGATAATGGGTACAGCCCAGGACTATAGTGTCTGCCCCGGCCTCAAGCAGAGGCAGAAGGCTTTCTTTCACCACAAACTCGACTTCGGGCCCGTCAAGATGCCCGGATTCTACCAATTCAACAAAGCCCTTTCCGACGTGCTCGACTATGCGCACGTTGTCCTCGAAACGGCCTTTTGTATTGAGATATTTTGATGCCTTGAGTGTCCCTGCCGTCGCCAGCACGCCTATTGTCCCGCTTCCGGTACCGAGCGCGGCCGGTTTCACAGCAGGTTCCATTCCTATGAAAGGAAGGGAATATTCCGCCCTCAGTGTGGCAATCGCGGCGGCGGTGGCCGTATTGCAGGCAATCACGATGATATCCGCGCCCTTTGAAATGAAGAACTCAGTGATGTTGCGGCAGCGGTCTGTTATGAATTCTGGAGTCTTCTCCCCGTACGGGCAGTTGGCATTGTCAGCATAATAGACATATTTCGCATCGGGCAGAGACTTGCGAATCTCGCGAAAGACAGACAAGCCTCCGCTGCCCGAATCCATTATGCCTATCACGGCCATTGTCTAGAAGAGATAACCGATGTTGACGTAGAATGCGCCCGTACCGTCCTGATTGTACAGAGGGCTGTTCTTCAGGAAATGCGTGAGAGGAGTACCGTACTCGGCCGCCACGATGAAGTTCTCGTTCATGATGAAACGGAAGCCAGCGCCGAAAGTAATATGAGGGATTTCCTTGTCTTGACCGTACAGTGCCACCGGAGCGCCGGTAAGGTCCTTCAACTTGGAGATATCGATACCTCTCGTTACCATCGAACCGTCACTGAAAGCATTGAGTGCCAGAGCTATGTTCTGCTTGCCGATGTGGAATTTCACGAAACGCCAGCGCATCTCTGCGGTATATGTGGCCATATCGAGACCCACAACGCGGGCTCTCATTATACCACGGACCGTGTTGTATCCGCCCATTCCCTCGAAGTCACACTTCTCTCCCATATTAGTGATGTAGGAGAGAGCATAGAACGGGGCTTTGTTGCCGAAATTGCCTTCATAGTTCAGACGGTATGCGAAGGTGAGAACATCATTCTTGACAATCGGCACGTAATGTCTCCAGGTGAGTGAGTATCTGTAGTATTGAATCTTGGATATGCCGGGCAGTGCGGCCGTGACATG
>JAGHVE010000066.1 GCA_018064445.1 Candidatus Cacconaster equifaecalis | reverse complement strand
GCTATGGTCGTGAGGGTGTTTACAGCGAGCATCTATATGCTCGCGGCCCGAGCAGAACAAGTTCGGGACTTATTTGTCACGCCCTTTGTGGTTGCGGTGGGTATATATGTTGCCTGCGCAACTTTGGCTCCCGAAGAGGGAGGGGACCCACTTTAGTGGGGAGGATTGCGCAGGCAACATATATACCCACCGCAAAGTATCATTTGTGCAGAGGAAGACCTCAGAACAGCGGTTTCAGGCCGAGGCCGGGGCGGTCGGGAAGAGTGATTTTGCCGTTCACGACAGTCATTCCCTCGAAGCGGTCGTTGGAAATCAGCAGATTGCCGTCAAGGTCCGCGAAATCGCAAAGGGGCGATAGCATTGAAGCGGCGGTGACGGCACAGGAGGTCTCGGTCATACAGCCGAGCATTACCTTCATACCTATCGCCGATGCATAATTGCACATCTTCCAGGCCTCTCTCATCCCGGTACATTTCATAAGCTTTATGTTGATGCCGTGAAATGCGCCTTTGATTAAGTCAATGTCACGCAGTCTCTGGATGGATTCGTCGGCATAGATCGGAAGCGGGCTCCGCTCGGTTATCCAGGCGATGTCGTCAAGACGCTCCTTCGCCATCGGCTGCTCGACCATCTTCACTCCCATCTCCTTGAGCCAGAATATCTCGTCAAGAGCCGCCTGACGGTCCTTCCACCCCTGATTGGCATCCACTACAAGAGGCACGTCAGTCACACTGCGGATTGTCCGTATCATCTCCTCGTCAGACTGGAGTCCCACCTTCACCTTGAGCACGTTGTACTTTCCGGCACACTCAAGGGTCTTCTCGCGGACCACCTCAGGAGTGTCTATTCCGATTGTGAAGGAAGTCGAAGGCGTCTTTGCGGCATCCAGCCCCCAGATACGGTACCACGGCTGCCCGATGAGCTTGCCGACAAGGTCGTGCAGGGCAATGTCGATTGCTGCCTTTGCCGGACCGTTCCCCTCCTCTATCCCGTCCACATAGGACAGAATATCCTCAAGGCAGAAAGGGTCGCTGAACTGCTCCAGATTGACCTTTTCCAGAAAGGCGCACACGCTCTCCACGGTATGGCCAAGGTATGGAGGCATTGAGGCTTCACCATACCCCACCACTCCGTCACAGGCTATCTCCACCTGAACGTCAGGTGTCGTTGTCCTGGAATTGGAGGATACCGTGAAAGTATGCCATAATTTCAGTTCATACGGAACCCACGAAAGCTTCATCCGTGCAGAACCTGATGTGTTGATATTGAACGAAGGCAGGACCGTTACCGAAGCTACTGCCGCGGACGTTTTCAGGAAATTGCGTCTGTTCATAGTTTGATTATTTGCACCAGCGGTCAAGCCAGCCGAACACTTCACGGTACCAGAAGAGGGAGTTCTGGGGCTGGAGAATCCAGTGGTTCTCTTCAGGGAATATCAGGAGTTTTGAAGGGACTCCCATCATCTGCGCGCAATTGAATGCTGCCATCCCCTGAGTGTATGGAATGCGGAAATCGTTCATCCCGTGGATGCAGAGAATCGGCGTATGCCACTGCTGCACCTTGGTCAGGGGTGAGTTTGCGTAATGTCTGACAGACTCCGGACAGTTGCTCCAGGGCGAACCGCTCAGATAGCCGCGGCCCAGACCGCCGTTGTCCCAATCCGCGAACCACATCTCCTCGGTGGTATAATACAGCGCAGCCTCGTCGAATATGCCCGCGTGTGATATGAAGCAGTCATATAAATCACCGTGGATACCTTCCAGCATATAAGCCGAATATCCGCCGTATGAGGCGCCTACGCAGGCCAGTTTGCCGACGTATGGCTTGCTCTTGAGCCAGCGGCCCGCACAGAGATAATCCTGCATATTGAGTCCGCAGTAGTCTCCGGATATTTCCTCCTTCCAGGCCTGCCCGAAAGCTGTGGTACCGCGGCGGTTGGGAAGAATCACGATATATCCCTGCTGTGCCATCAGCCGGTAGCACCACCTGTAGCTCCAGTCCTGTGAATTTGTACTCTGCGGTCCGCCCAGGACAATCTCGATTGCGGGATAAACCTTCGACTCGTCAAAATGAGGCGGATAGAGCACCCAGCACTGCATCTGCTGATGGTCGACGGTTTCAACGAACACACTCTCCTGCCCTATCTCATCCAACTGCCCGATGATATGTCCGTTCTCGCCGGTTATAGGGCTGAACGCGGCGTTTCCGCCTGCATCAACGCTGACAGAAACAAGTTCCACGGGAAAGTTCATACAACTGTAGGAGGTGAGGAGCTTGAATCCGTCACCCTCCCTGACATATGCGAACGGTGATGAGAAGTCGAACCACCACTCCTCCTTCGTCAGGCGTTTCACGGCCGGCTCGCCCTCCGCATTCACGGAGTACAGGGCCTGCACACCGTCCGTCAGGGCATTGAAGACAATATCCTTTCCATCGGGTGTCCAGAAGATTCCGGCAGCATCCCTGTCAAGGCTGGCGGCAAGTTCTCGGACACCTCCGACCTTCAGGCCGAAACTCTGGCCTTCACCCGCCTCTGAAAGGGTCACGTCAGCAACCATAAGTCTCTGCTGATCCGCTTCGTATCCATCACGGGCCATCGAAATCCACGCAATGCGGCTACCGTCGGGACTCCAGACAGGGTCGGTGTCATACCCCCCGCCCATCGGAATCACAGTCTCGCAACCTGTGGTTATGTCATAGATGTAAATCTCGGTATCTGTGGAGAAGGCATAATCCTTCCCCGTCTTCTTGCGGCAGCTGTAGGCGACATATCTTCCCTGAGGATTGATATCCAGCTGTTCAATCCCACCGAAAGGCTCGGTAGGCAGTTCGAAGGGTTCGGAACCCAGGATATCGAAACTGTTGTCAAGGGTTATCTCACTGCCGTTCAGTGCGGCCACATACGTTCTCGGCGTCTCCGTAACCCAATGGTCCCAATGACGGTACATCAGATCCTCGGTGGCGTATGCCCGCGCCTTGTCCAGCGTCGGATCGGTATCCACGGGCTGCACCACGGCTTTGTTCTTTATAGAACTGACATAAATCAGCACAGACTCGTCGGCCGAGACCTTGAATTCGCTCACGCCGGTGGCTACATTGCTCAGACGCACTTTCTTTCCCAACTTGTTCCCGGTCACGGGAGCCTCCCATATCTGTCCGTCCTGAATGAACCTGATGTTCTTGCCGTCACGGCTCCAACGCGCATTCGTCACGCTTTTGGCATACCGTGTCAACTGCACGGGATTACCTCCGTCGACATCACAGAGAAAAAGATTCCTGCAGGAACGGTTTTCGGCGACCGAGGTATAACTTACTCCGTAAAGGATGCGCTTCCCGTCCGGAGAGAGCTGCGGGTCACTCAACCTACCCAATGAAAGGAGCGTTTCGGGAGTCATAATTCCATTGTCGATGCGGATGTCAGACCTGCCGATGTAACCGGATGATTCATTTTTACAACTTGTCATTGTGAGAATGCAGATAACTGCCAGGAAAAATAGAGGTTTTTTCATAATGGTTGCAAATATACCTATATTTGTCCACAAATGTCCGAAGCAACTTCAAAAAATGAAACTGATTCCTAACCGCAACCGGGAGACATACAGCGAGCAACTGGCCCATACCGTTCTGATAATTGTCCATCTGGCAATCATTGCCGCCCTGTGCTGGCTGTTCAAGAATGTACTCACATACGTCCTGCTGGCCGTGCTGGTCACCCTGCTCGGATCCCCAATCTGCGACCTGCTCTGCAAGATAAGAATAAAGGGACACCATTTCCCCAGATGGCTCGGCTCTCTGCTGTCCATCCTTGTCATCTTCGGCATACTGGCAGGGCTGTTGACGACGCTCGTTCCTCTGGTAAACGATATGATAAGCGACATATCCTCTGCAAACCTGAACAATCTGACCAAAAATTTCTCCGCCCCGTTCGTTGAAATGAATGCGTGGATAGTCGACAACGTACCGAACGTGGAGAAGAATTTCAGGATTGAGATGGTCTGCCTTCAGGAACTTCAGGGAATGTTCACCACGGGCACTGTCACGTCGATGGTAGGATCCGTCACATCATTCATAGCAGACCTGGGAATCGCAATCTTCTCCACCATCTTCATCTCCTTCTTTTTCATCAAGCAGCCCGGTATGATTGCCTCAATCGTATCCGCCCTGATTCCCGACAAATATTCCGAAAAGGCGAAAGCTTCGCTGGAGGAATCCGGAAAACTTGTTTCGAGATATTTCGTGGGCCTTGCCATAGAAGTTCTCGGCGTGTCACTGCTGAATTTCATAGGATTGCTTGTGATAGCAAGAATGGGGCTGAAATATTCGCTGGGCATTGCCTTCATGACCGGAATTCTCAACATCATACCGTATATCGGTCCCCTTATCGGAGGCGTCTTGGGAGTATCTTTCTCTCTGGTAATCAAATACCTGTGCGCATCCCCCCTGGGACTTACAGTCGGATTCTTTCCGTTCGTCCTGATTCTGGCCTGCATCTTCATATTCACGCAACTGGTTGACAACTCAATCTATCAGCCGCTTATCTACTCCAACAGCGTCAAGGTTCATCCGCTTGAAATTTTCATCGTATTCCTCTTTGCAGGACACATAGGCGGTATGTTCGGAATGCTCGTGGCAATACCTTCATACACGGTGATACGCGTGATTGCCAAGCAGTTCCTCGGGAACGTGAAGCCAATCAGAGAGTTGACGGGCACTCACGACAAATCATAGTTCGTCCGGCCAGGGACAGGGCATTCCGCTCTCTTTGAAGGAGGGTCTGTCAGCGCCCACACTGCGCAGGTACTTCCCCAATTCGGATGAAAGTTCCCTCACTTTCAGAGGATTGCTTCCGGAGAGATCAGATTTCTCCCCGATATCTTCGGATATGTTGAAAAGTTCCTTGCGGCCGGTCTGATAATAATAGACCAGTTTCCAATCCCCCTTCCTGATTGCACAGTTCAGGTTGATTCCGGGACCGTCATTCCCCCAGATATTCGGGAAATTCCAGACAAGAGCCCTGCCTTCGGAAGGATCTCCGGTCCCTTTGAGAAGCGGCACGAAACTGACCCCGTCAACACCGGCGGGCATTTCCTGATTCATCCCCGCCATCTCCAGAATTGAAGGATAGAAATCCTCTATCATAAGGTAACGGTCGCAAACTGATGAAGAATCCACCACACCGGGCCATCTCACTATCATCGGCTCCCTGACCCCGCCCTCATACAGGGACCCTTTTCCACTTTTCAACGGGGCATTCTGAGTGAACGGCTCTCCATCCCTCCAATACGGCTGGGTCGCAAGGCCGCCGTTGTCGCTCATAAAAATCACTATCGTATTCCCAGCCTCTCCGTTGGCTTCGAGCCAGTCCAGAATATCTCCCAGACTCTTGTCCATTCCCCTTATCAGAGAAGCGTAGGCAGCATCCTTTTCAGAAAGTCCCTTGGCAATATACCCGTCATAATAGCGCAAATCCTTGTCTATGGGGATATGGACGGCATAGTGCGACATATAGAGGAAAAACGGTTTGCCGCTCTCTTTCACGCTGTCCAGCGCAGAGAGCGCCTCTCTCGTGAGAGCCTCCGTCACAAACACTCCGCTCCCCCAATATTTCTCAAGTCCCGGAACGGACATCAGCGACGTGGGCTTTCCGTCCGAAGTATGGCCGTAATTCAGTTCACTCAGATATGTGGCAAGACCTCCCGCCGCGTGGCCGGCGATGTTCACCTCGAAGCCGAAATGGAGAGGGTCGGCCCCGGGTGTCCCTTCGGCACCGAAGTGGGCCTTTCCGCAATGGATTGTGCTGTAGCCGGCCCGCCTGAGGACATCTACGAAAGAGGTGCCCACAAAGGTATGTTCAGTCCCCTCCTCCATCGAGATGCCGTTGACGTTCCACTCGGGAAGGGAGACTTCATCACTCTCGATGTCAGTTGACATATCCTTCTGCAGTGTCCAGTTTGTCACGCGGTGCCTTGCATTGTTCGCTCCGGTCAGAAGGCTGCATCTCGAAGGGGAACTGATGCTGCAGGCATACGCCTGGGTGAATTTCATTCCCTGCTTTGCAAGCCTTTCCATATTGGGGGTGTCATACATCCTGTTATAGGATGTGGTGTCTCTCCAGAAGGGAACGGAAGTGTCCTGCCAGCCCATATCATCCACCATAAAGAGGATGATGTTGGGACGAGCCTCCTGAGCGGAGGCGCTGCCGGCAACGGCCGCCATCGTAAGGGGAAGGAACAGCTTCTTTGGCTTCACGGGAATATGTTGCAAAAAAGTTATTCAGGCAGATATAGTTTCAGAGGCTTGGGTTCAAAGGCGGAGTCACGCACCGTCACTTCGAGAATCTGGTCCTCACAGTCCTCGAAATAGAGAAGTCTTACGTCGTGGTATCCGACTTCAAGAGGAATCACAATCTTTCTCAGGGATTCCGAGTGTGAGCCGTCAACATCTATCACCTTGCGGCCGTCAATATAGAGAACCGCGCCGTCATCGGATTTGACAATGAACATATATTTGCCTGTCGCCTCAGCCCTGAACAGTCCCTTGAATTCATACCCGAAATGGTCTTTCAGGGAATCTGCCGGGATTGCGATTTGAGGCATCGTCCCTTTTTCAATGAGTTTGCCCTTTCGGAGCATTTTGCCGGTCGTGGTGAAGTCACCTTCGTAATAGGCGTATGACACACCTTCCTCCCCGCACTTCGAAGCCACTGCAGGCCAGGGATTTTCACCCGCCAGAGCGAACTGCTCGTCGTGCCGTGCGAGATAAGACTCACCGGTAAGATACAGACGGCAGTTTCTGTCGTCATATTGCCAGGCTTCGGACATACGATCAATCCCGTCACGGTCGATGATTCGTCTGATGCTGCCGTAAGTGCCGTCATCAAAGGACTGCAACGGCATCTTCTCGTTCCGTAGCAGGAGTATCGGAAATTCGGCTGATTCCACTCTCTCGAGATATTCACGGCTGCCGGCCACCGCAGCTTTCGCCCTTGCAAAAATCGCGGTCGCCTCCCTGATGAACTTCTCGCTGTAAACCTCGTCCATCAGCACGGGATAGCAGTTCATATGGAAACCGGGGCGCCGCAGTTCCCTGTCGGCAAAATCGATATATTCACGGATGAACTCACCGGCAGGGCCGTAATAGCCGTCGGTGAAGTCCTTGATTATGGCATCGGTGTCGGCCTCGCAGTTCCACATCAGCTTTGCCAGCAGGTAGGCCTTCAACTCATTGAACTCACCGCATTTTGTCTGGTAGTCCCCTTCCTCCATCATTCCGATTGTCTTGTTGGCCACAAAATCCTGTATGTGAGGCTTCGCTGTCCTGAAGTTCGGAACAGGCAGCGAATACTGGGTGAATGCGGTGGTATAATCCCAGATGTAGAGATGGGGAGAGATTGCCGACCATCCCTGAAGATCCTCAAGGAACGCCCTGTTCTGCTCACATTCGTCATAATTGTGGATCAGGCAGCATTCGATGCTGCAGAGACGGACCACCACATTCTCGCGGGGCTTGATGTCTTTCGGCACACCACGAGTGTATTGGTATGCGAACGTTCCTATATATTTGTCGGGGAACTCTTCCTTCAAGGCATCGGCCACCTGGTTCACGAACCATATCATAAGGCCCGACTGCCCGCCGTACTGGTCGGCTATGGCTTGACACTCAGAGCATTGGCAGTATTCGAAATTATCATTCTGAGTAAGGGAATATATCATATAGTCCGGATTTTTCCTCATCACCTTCCTCATACTCTCTATGGTGATGCGAAGGACATCCGGATTGGAAAGGCAGAGCTGTGTATTGCCCTTCTGCCGTTTCCCGTCCCTGAGGCTGTAATATTCGGGGTGCGACTTGAAATAGGCGGACTGCGGCACCATCATATCGAAGGTATGGACACCCCAGAAACGTTCCGATGAGAAAGGGATTAGTTTTCCGTCACGTCCCTGGAGAGGAACGTGATTGTTGCGGAGACGTCCCGAAAACAGAGGATTGTTTACAACGTCGTAGTAGAGGTCATCCCTGACGATGATTGAAGGGACCTCGCGGTGCGAAATCTTTCCGAAAGCATACCGCGCACACCCCGGTGCAACGGACACCTTGCTGGAATACCATCGGCATCCCAGTTCCTCCTCAAGGAAGGAATAGACGGAGTAGAGCGTCCCGCGCTTCGCGCCACCCCAGAAAACCATATCTCCCCGGACGCTGCGCCAGTTCACGGCATCATCGGAAGCGGCCGGCTCCGCTTCATCGGGAAGCAGACTTGCCGAGACCGTGTTCCATCCCACAATCAGACGCTTTCCCTCAGCACCCCTTTCGGGCGCCACTATGGGCAAAGTCACTCCGCTGACCTTTGCAATCCAGGTCTGAAGTTCCTCCGCGGCAAGCTGCACGCTCTCCCCGGCGGAAGGGTCGACGACAATTGAATACTCGGAATTCCCGTTCTCGAACAGGACATATTTGTTATGTTCCCCGCAGGAAACCATAAGCGCCGCCACAACCGCGGCAATCACCCGCATAAGTTCTTTTTTCATTATTCCACTGGTTCTAAATAATTCACTGTCTTGCCATTTGCTTTGGCATACTCAATCTCGCCCCTGGTGCTGCTACCGATGTAGCCACCCACATTGATGACGAAAATCTCATCCGCCATATCAATTTTGCGTTTGTGCATATCGTCCAGCATCTCTTTCGTACCTTCAGTCCAGACCTCATTGTCACCGGAATGGCCGAAGAGTCCGACGCTGATTACTATGTTGCCTTCAAGGGTGAGACGCTTCTGTGCCTCAAAGAACTGTTCCTTGAAGCGTGTGCTCCCGCACAGGGTTATGACTTTGTATTTACCGACCATAGTTTATTCGACGATTTCATCTGCCGGTCGAAATCGCAATTCCAAAGATAATCAAAATGTCTTTTCCTTCTCAACAAACAACCACCACATTGAACGGCAGGAAGCCGCTGCAATTCGCCGAACACGAACATCTCCAGTGTCGCGACCTCGCAACATTTGTGATTTCGTACCTATAACGGTGTTTTGCCGTACAAACTGGCATTTTCAAAGGATTTCGTACGTGAAATCAGCTTCTGCCGTACAAATATCCCTCTGCTCTGGATGATTTTGCCCGGCACAGCTCAGACTGGTTTAACTTGCGGCCGGACAGCGCTTTCTATACGGGGCTCTGCCCCAAGCCCCGCGGCTCCCGACCTTGCCGTATTTGCCTGAGGCAAATACACGGTCTCCGCCGGACCGCTGA
>JAGHVE010000088.1 GCA_018064445.1 Candidatus Cacconaster equifaecalis | reverse complement strand
CACGCGATTAAGGAGTCTGCCTCAGGCTAGACTACGCAGCGAGTGCATAAGAGTTGTTGCCAGTTATGGCTTGAGGTCTGGGATTTACGAGAGGGGCCACGCCTCTCGACGTGCTAACCGTCCGACATCATTTACCGTCAAAACCAATACATCCCCATTGTCAAACGACGTTGCAAAGATGCAAAAAATTTGCCTGAAATAAAACTATTTCACGTACCAGTCAATCATATCATTTATGGCCTTCAGGCAGACAGGGCAGAATCCCGGAGCCGTATTGTTGAGCATACGACACTCATAATAAGGACGATAACATCCTTTTGCCATATATCCGGCCCCTTCAAACACACCTACGACTCCATACCACTTCTCAGGGTCTGCAGGAGTGGGCACCGGAGTGTCCGGAGCAACCATATCCTTCCATTTCGAGCCGAAATCGGTCAGATTGGTGATATTCGGTTCCCATGGCTCGATGCCCGGCAGATAGTAATCCTCGTAGGCAACGTCGGAAGTATAATACTCGTCGGCCAGCCCCGCGAAACTGTGTCCGAACTCGTGCACCATCACAACCTCGGAGAGCTTGTTGTCGGCAGTGCCCAGAGCGTATGAATTATAGACTCCCCCGCCCCCGTATTTTGATTCGTTCGCCACGACTATCAGAGCATCGTGCGGAACACCGGCAGCTGCCTTGGCAATCAAGGAGTGGTCCCAGACAGTAAGATATCTGTCAATATAGAAGGTGTCGAACATCGAGGCCAGCACCGTATTCCTCCAAGTTCCGTTCTGCGGCACCGTCACCCCGTTCCCGGCCGACGGACACTCGACAAACCAAAGGTTGAAATCATCCCTTCTGGAAGCATACGGTTCCAAAGAGAAGAATGTCTCCACGAGCCTCCTGGCATCGCTGCGGAATTTTTCCATATTGTCAGCCGTATATCCTTCAGCGACAAGCGCTATGTCCACCTTGCGGGAGGGGTCTCCCTTAAGCTCGGAGGAGACAGGACATACCTCCTCCGGACAGGGTGCGATATGCCTGTCTGACGGGTCGATGTCAAACTGTGTCATAACCTCAAACTTTCCGGTCTGCCGCACTCTCCGATAGATGACAAGCCTGGCCGCCGACTTCGGCATAGGTATCCAGATGCTCTGTCCCGCCGCCATCTGAACCTTTGTAGCCTGCGCGGTGGTGCACCACTCGTCGAAAAGGGTGCAGAAACCTTTGGAAAATACCAGTTTACCATCAGAAAAAAGCTCATAGAAATACTGGCCGTACCCGAAAGTGTCAATCAGATTGGTCTCGGATGCACTCCACAGAGATTCCTTCTGAAGCCCTTTCAGATAGACGGACTGGGAGGCGGCGTCACCGGCGAGGACCAGGTCAACCCGGAGCCGCTCCGAAGTAAAGAATTCCCGATAATTCACTTTTCCCTTGAATGTCGAGCTGACCGTACCGTCTCCACCTGCGGCAGGAGCGGCGGTGCAGGAAAGCAGCGCTGCTGAAAATAGCAGAACTATGAATCTGTTCATATCAAAAATGAAATTGCCCCCGACCCCTCGTGGCAGAGCAGGTCAAGGATTGAAAGATTAGGCTGGAAGCCGAAACGTGATGAAAAAATCTGATAATATTCCCTGTTGAAGCCCAACTCATCGAGAAGGCTTTCCCCGTGATACTTGGGCTGTATTCTGGTCCTGAAATCTCCCGCGCCGCAATCGGGCCTGAAAGAGTCGGTAAATGAAATCTCCGCCTTGATACCCACAAGTTCAAGCAACTTTTCCGTCAGAGCTATGTCAAGGTCGAAGAGAAACTCCGGTTTCTTACGCAGGATCTCCATAAAATCGTCCTTGTAATAGAGATAAAACGGAGAGGAGTTGTAAGCCGCTTCGATGGCACGCGTATGTTGCTGAAGCCACGGCTCACTGTAATCGATGCGTATGTCCCTTATCGGACGGGCGTGGATGACATCCTTGATGACCGGAATCGAAAGCTGCATCACCCCTCCTCCGGAATATATCCGGCATCGGTTGCGATAGGACTGCTTCTGATAAAGTTCGTTCTGTTCGACAAGCACCCGTCCGCTCTGTGCAATGGCAAGGAAATACTCCACCGGGGGGAAGTACGCCGCTGAAAGAGTAACCGTGTCGAAAAGAGGCATCAGCGCTTTACTATTCCTCTCGAAGAATTTTCGATGAAGTTCAGTATGGTGGACTTGTGGGCACTTTCCGGGAAGACCTCGCGGATTACACGGCAGGCATCCGAGATGTTCTTGTCACTCTCATACACCTGCTTGTAGATATCCCTGATTTCCTCAATCGTATGTATGTCGAATCCGTGACGGCGCAGCCCCACGATATTGATTCCCTCATAAATGACAGGATTTCTGGCGGCAAGCACGTATGGAGGAATATCCTTGTTGACTGCGGCACCGCCACCCACCATAGCATAACTTCCGATATGTGAAAACTGATGCACGAGGGCGCCGCCGCCGAGAATAGCCCAGTCATCCACGTCGGTCTCACCGGCTATTGCGGCAAAACTGGAAAAGATGCAGTTGTTCCCGACACGGCAGTCGTGCGCAATATGCACGTATGACATTATCAGACAGCCGCTTCCCACTTTGGTCAGCAGTTTGCCGCTGGCCTCCGTGCCGCGGTTGATGGTGGCACATTCACGGATTGTGGTATTGTCTCCGATTTCCACATAAGAGATTTCTCCGTGGAACTTCAGGTCCTGGGGGATTGCCCCAATCACGGCCCCGGGGAAAATCTTGCACCCGCTGCCGATTTTCACATAATCATAGATGGTGACGTTGGGGCCGATCTGACAGTTGTCCCCGATCTCGACGTTCCCCGAAATATAGGTGAACGGCCCGATTTCCACGTTCTTCCCGATTTTTGCGTCCGGATGGATATAGTTGTTTACCATAAATATCTATAAATTAACTGTTTCAAGAAAAGCGCGCAAAGCCGTTGCGTTGAACTTGTGCCCCGGCTTGTATGCCGTTATCCGCCCTGCAATCGGCCTGCCCGCCAGGGAGAAATCCCCGATAAGGTCCAAAAGTTTGTGCCGGGCACATTCGTTGTCAAACGCAGGCTGGAGGCCCAGATATCTGTCCGGCTCATCGATAACCAGAGCATTTTCCAGACTGCCGCCCTTGATAAGGCCCAGCAGACGAAGTAGCCTGACCTCCCTTTTGAAGCAGAAAGTCCGGCTGGGGGCAATCTCCTCAAGATAGCCGGTACCGTCAAACCGGGCCTCCTGCACTCCTATCACCTTGGAATTGAAATCTATCTTCACTTGATATGATATCGCGGAATCAGGCTCTATCCTGAGGAAAGAGCCTCTTCTGTCATCCCTGTATTCAAAAGGTTCCCTTACGGTTATCACCTCCCTCTGTGCCGTCTGCTCCGCAAGTCCGTCCGCGGCAATCACCTCTGCGAAAGGCCTGGCACTGCCGTCCATAATGGGAAGCTCGCTCCCGTCCAGTTCGACGAAAGCATTGTCGACGCCCAATCCTGCAAATGCGGAAAGCAGGTGCTCCACTGTCCTGACGGAGACGCCGTTGCTCCTGAGCATTGTGCTGCGCTTTCCCCGATGGAAGTTTGAAATGTCGGCTTTCATCTCAGCCCCTTTTCTGTCAGTACGGCGGAAAACAATTCCGGTCCCTGCAGGAGCGGGGGCCAGCACCATCCTAACCCTTTTTCCGGTATGAAGTCCGACTCCTTCGAACGAGTATGTATTGCTGATGGTATGCTGATTCATTTCTCTGCGTCGGGGGCATTCTTGAAGATGGCGTATGCACGCATATATTTATGGTAATCGATGGCAGGGTATCCCATAAGGACCTGTTCCGGCTTCCTTACGCTTCCCTGAACTTTGGAGCCGGCGGTAATTGTGGTGTTGTCCGCAATCGTCAGATGACCGGAAATACCCACCTGCCCTGCAATCACACAATTCTTACCCACCTTTGTGGACCCCGCTATCCCACTCATTGCGGCCATCACGGTATTCTCCCCTATCTCCACGTTGTGGGCCACCATACACAGGTTGTCTATCTTCACGCCCTTGTGGATTATAGTAGAACCCATCGTCGCCCTGTCCACGGTCGTACCTGCACCAATCTCCACATTTTCTTCCAATACAACGTTCCCCAGCTGGGGAATCTTGTGATACACACCTTCCCGGTCCGGAGCAAAGCCGAAGCCGTCCGCCCCGATCACGGCATTTGAATGGATGATGCAGCCATCCCCTATCACGCATCCGGCATAAATCTTCACGCCGGAATGTATGATGCAGTTCCTTCCTATCTTCACGCCGGACCCTATCGAAACCTGCGAATGAATCCTTGTGCCGCGTCCGATACGGGCCGAGATATGAATGGAATTGCTGCTTTTCAGTCTGGCGCGGAATCCGTTCCCCGCTCCGCCGTGGCCATTCTGATTTATGAAGTACCCAAGCAGCACAGCGACACTCCCATATACATCCTTCAATCTGATCAAGGTTGCCGGAATCGGGCGGGAAGGGACAAAATCCTCCGGTATCAGAAGAACCGTAGCCTTGGTGTCGTAGATATATTTCTCATACTTGGGATTGGCATAGAAGCACACGTCCCCGGGCGCCGCATTCTCTATCCTGGCCGGCTTTTCGACAATCGCCTCCGCATCTCCCTCAATTTTTCCATCCAGAATACGGGCCAGCATTCCTGCAGTCACTTCTCTCTTTTTCATATCCGCAAATATAACAAAGAGTGAGCACTAACACAAAATATGCCAAATAAAGTTTGATAATTAGAGGAATATGCCTATATTTGCACCGATTGAGGGGACGGGATGTCCCCTCTTTTTATAACCTATGATTGACAAAGAGACCATAATTCAGATTGCGCAGGAACATCTGGCAACTACCGACCTCACTCTGGTGAAGGTGAGCAACAACAAGGAAAACAACATAAAGGTGTTCATCTCCAGGGAGGGAGGCAGCGTCTGCATCGACGACTGCGTGGAATTGAGCAGATTCATAGAGAGCAATCTGGACCGTGACAAGGAAGATTTCTCCCTTATGGTAAGTTCCGCCGGAATATGATATTCAAGACATATAATTTTTAACAATAGCAACTAAAAATGGAAGGGTTGAACCTAATCAGCACATTTGCTGAATTCAAAGAACTGAAGAACATTGACAGGCCCACGATGATGAGCGTACTGGATGACATTTTCCGCGCCCAGCTTGCCAGAATGTACGGAGATGCAGACAATTTCGACATAATCATCAACATTGACAAAGGTGACTTCGAGATATGGCGGAACAGGACGGTTGTCGAGACCGTCGAGGACCCCAACAAGGAAATATCCCTCGAAGAGGTGCAGAAGATAGACAGTTCGTACGAAATCGGTGAGGACTACACGGAAGAGGTGTCCCTCGCAAGTTTCGGCCGCCGTGGCATACTCAATCTCCGCCAGAATCTCGCAAGCAGGATAATGGACCTGGAAAAGGCCAATCTGTATAACAAATACCGCAACAAAATCGGAGAAATCATCGTCGGCGAAGTATATCAGTCCTGGAAAAAGGAAGTCCTGGTTATGGATGAGGACGGAAACGAACTCGTGCTTCCCAAGACCGAGCAGATTCCTGCAGACTTCTTCCGCAAGGGAGACACCGTAAAGGCCGTCATCCTGAGCGTGGAGATGAAGAACAACAACCCCATCATCACCCTTTCACGTACTTCAAGCCTGTTCCTCGAAAAACTGTTCGAGCAGGAGGTCCCCGAAATATTCGACGGTCTTATAACCATCAAGAAGGTTGTCCGTATGCCCGGCGAACGCGCGAAAGTAGCAGTCGAGAGCTATGACGAGAGAATCGACCCGGTAGGTGCCTGCGTGGGTGTCAAAGGTTCAAGAATCCACGGAATCGTCCGCGAACTGAGAAATGAGAACATCGACGTCATCAACTGGACTTCAAACATCCAGCTGCTTGTCCAGAGAGCCCTCGCTCCCGCAAAGATTTCCTCAATGAAGATTGACGAACAGAACAAGAGCATTCATATTGACCTGCAATCCGACGAACTTCCCCAGGCTATCGGAAGAAACGGAAACAACATCCATCTCGCTGAAGATCTGTCAGGTTACAAGATTGACGTTTACCGTATGGATTCGGATGCCGTCGAGGAGGAAGACGTTCTGCTTGACAGTTTCACCGATGAGATAGACCAGTGGATCATCGATGCACTGAAGGGAATCGGCTGCGACACTGCCAAGAGCGTGCTTGCCATCCCCGCAGATGAACTTATGCACCGCGCCGACCTGGAAGAGGAAACGGTCAGCGAAGTATTGCGCATTCTTGCGTCGGAATTCGAGAATTAATCATAAAAAGGGAGGTCATATATGTCAGAAGGTACAGTCAGAATAAACAAAATCCTCAAGGATTTCAATATCGGTTTTTCAACGTTGGCCGATTTCCTCAAGAAAAAGGGAATCACCGATGAAATCAATCCTACGTCAAAAATATCGGCAGATACTTTCGACCTGATTGCCAAGGAATTCGGAAAAGAGCAGCTTATCAAGGAGCAGTCCCTGAAAGTTGCCATCAAGGTCAAGGAGATAACTGAAAAAGGTGCCGTCAAGGAG
This sequence comes from Candidatus Cacconaster equifaecalis, assembly GCA_018064445.1. GTDB lineage: Bacteria > Bacteroidota > Bacteroidia > Bacteroidales > UBA932 > Cacconaster > Cacconaster equifaecalis. The sequence continues at coordinate 8,012 of JAGHVE010000088.1, read as the reverse complement.
ACCAGGGACGAATATGACCCCGGCAAGGAAGTCATTATCAAGACCAATGTTCTCACGGAGAAGAAAAAGAAGGCTGACACTCCCCAGCCCTCCCCTGCACCTGAGATCAAAAAGTCCCAGCCTGTCGTACCGGAACAAAAGGATGAGCCCAAACCCGACATCAAGATTGTAGGGAAAATCGACCTGGACCGCAAGCCGGCCCCGCAGCCCGTCAAAGAGAAAGAAACGGCACCTGTCGCGGAGAAGACCCCGACCCCGACTCCGGCTCCGGCTAAGATTCCCGAACCGGCTCCAGCACCGGCGGTTAAGGAGGAGAAGCCTGTAATCGAGCATATCGAGACCAAAGTGGAGAAACTTGCCGGACCGAAAATCGCCGGCACGATAGACCTTTCGCAGTTCGAGAAGAAACCTTCAAGCTCCCAGAACAAGGACAACAATCGCAAGGACAAGAACAAACGTGAGAGAATCCACAAGGGCGGCCCTGCCAAGGTGGACGTCAATGACCCCCGCAACAGTGCAAACGCCAGACAGGGCGCGAACCGCTTCAACGGCGGCAACAAGAAAGATAGGTTCAAGGCTGTACACCCTGAGATAGACAGCGATGAGATACAGAAGGTTATCAAGGAGACATACGCCAGGATGACCGAAGGTCACGGCAAGACCAAGACCTCAAAGCACCGCCGTGAAAAGCGCGAGGAGATTGCGGAGAAGATGCAGGAGGAGGCATTCCGTCAGGAGATGACAAGCAACGTTCTGAAGGTGACGGAATTCGTTACCGTCAACGAGCTTGCGATTCTTATGAACAACACCCCTGTCACAAAAGTCATCGAAGCCTGTATGAACCTCGGGCTTATGGTTTCCATCAACCAGAGGCTTGATGCCGAGGCCCTTGTGCTCGTGGCCGAAGAATTCGGATACAAGATAGAGTTCGTCACGGCCGAAATACAGGATGCCATAACTCAGGAGGAGGACAGGGAGGAAGATATGGTACCGCGTCCGCCTATCGTGACCGTTATGGGACACGTGGACCACGGCAAGACTTCCCTGCTCGACTACATAAGGAAATCCAACGTGATTGCCGGTGAGGCCGGCGGAATCACCCAGCACATCGGTGCCTACAACGTGAAACTCTCGGACGGACGCCACATAACGTTCCTCGACACCCCCGGACACGAAGCCTTCACCGCGATGCGAGCCAGGGGAGCCAAGGTGACCGACCTTGCCATCATCATCATTGCGGCGGATGACGCGATAATGCCGCAGACAGTCGAGGCCATCAACCACGCCCAGGCCGCTGGTGTACCTATGATTTTCGCAATCAACAAGATAGACAAGCCGGGCGCCAATCCTGACAAGATCAAGGAACAGCTCGCAAATATGAACATCCTTGTCGAGGACTGGGGCGGCAAATATCAATGTCAGGAAATCTCAGCGAAGAAAGGCATCAACGTGGACAAGCTTCTTGAGAAAGTTCTTGTGGAGGCGGACCTTCTTGAGTTGAAGGCGAACCCCGACAAGAATGCCGTCGGCAGCATAATAGAATCCTCCCTTGACAAGGGCCGCGGATATCTTGCGACCGTCCTGATTCAGGGCGGAACTCTTCACGTGGGAGACCCCATCGTCGCAGGTTGCTATGCCGGACGCGTGAAAGCGATGTTCAACGAACGCGGACAGAAACTGAAGGAAGCGGGACCTTCCACCCCTGTATCTGTTCTCGGTCTGTCCGGCGCACCGACTGCGGGTGACACCCTCAATGCAATGGATGATGAGAAAGAGGCGCGCGACATTGCCAACAAACGCGAACAGCTCATCCGTATCCAGGGCATCAAGACACAGACACATATCACCCTCGAAGAGATAGGACGCCGCATAGCGTTGGGCAACTTCCAGGAACTCAACGTGATTGTCAAGGCCGACGTGGACGGTTCAATCGAGGCTCTGTCGGATTCATTGATAAAACTTTCTACGGAAGAGATACACGTCAACGTGATTCACAAGGCCGTGGGAGCAATCTCCGAGTCGGACGTACTGCTCGCAGTCGCATCCAACGCGATTATCATCGGCTTCCAAGTCAGGCCTATGCCCAATGCGCGCAAGTTGGCTGAGAAGGAGCAGATTGAAATCCGTCTCTACTCCGTCATCTACGACGCCATCGAGGAGGTCAAGAGCGGTATCGAAGGTATGCTCGCTCCCGAGGAGAAAGAAGAGGTCTGTGCGAATGCCGAAGTTCTGGAGACCTTCAAGATTTCCAAGGTCGGAACGATTGCCGGATGTATGGTCCGTGACGGCAAGCTCGTCCGTGGAGCAAGTGTCCGCGTAATCCGCGACGGCATCGTGGCCTATACCGGCAAGCTCGGTTCCCTGAAGAGACTCAAGGACGATGTCAAGGAGGTCACCTCCGGATTCGACTGCGGTCTGAGTGTGGAGGGCTACAACGACATCAAGATAGGAGATATGATCGAGGCCTACCAGATTGTCGAGATAAAGAGAAAACTGTAAGAATCTGTTTTGAAAATTTGATTATCTTTGCGGTGCGGAATGTCCGGAAGGGTCGCCCGCAAGGATTTATGGGGAATTAGCTCAGTTGGTAGAGCGTCAGGTTCGCAATCTGAAAGTCGGGAGTTCGAGTCTCCTATTCTCCACAAAAAAGGAGCCGCAGGGCTCCTTTTTTTGTGGAGAACGATACGATGATGGACATCGAAATCCCGCCCCCCAGCCGGGGCAGGTTGCGACGGATGCTGAGCTTTAGAACCTGAATGTTGCACGTCTGCTTCGTGATGTCTGCGGGTCCCCCGGCCAACAGCGGCGGGATCGGAAATGGCGGTTTTTCATCCGCGGATGATGAAATTTTGCGTGGAGGGATGGCGAAAGGCCTGATTCAATCCCACGAGCATGATGTCCCGGCCACCTATTACCATTGGCCACAAATGCTTCCAGCAAATCAAAGTCAGAGAAATATCGTCGTTTTCTCTCTGATTTCTTAAAAATGACCCCCAAAAAAGAGAAAAACAAGTCTATTCGCTCTGGAAACTCAACTGCGTGAGTTCTGAACGCCCCCACCGGAGAAGCCCGCTTTGATTTCTGCCGGCAAATTGTTATATTAGCGAAAATAATTCCCAATAACTATGAGTCTGTCCAGAAGATCTTTCCTTAAAACTTCGATAGCGGCGGGAGCCGGTCTGGCCGCCGCATCATCCTTCGGAGCCCCTATGTTCGTCCCCTCTGAAATCCTCAAGGGAGAGAACGCCCCCTCCAACCGCATCAACATCGGCGTCATCGGCACAGGCCGCATCGCCCGCGACCACGATATGCCCGGTGTGATGAAATATGAATACGCGCACATAACCGCAGTCTGCGACCTCGACGCCCACAGACTTGAAGATGCAAAGAAATACGTCATCAACTTCAGAAAAGAGAGGTTTGGGAAGGCGGACGAAGTAAAGACATACGAACATTACGAGGAACTGCTCGCCGACCCCGAGATAGACGCAGTCATCATCTGTACGCCGGACCACTGGCACGCCAAAATAGCGATTGACGCAGTCCGCGCCGGCAAGGACGTCTATTGCGAGAAGCCCACCTCCCTGACAATTGCCGAAGGTCGCCTTATGAGCAACGCCGTGAACGCGACGGGCCGCATCTTCCAACTGGGCACACAGCAGCGCTCCACCGAACAGTTCCGCATCGCCTGTGAACTTGTCCGCAACGGCCGCATCGGAACACTGAAAGAGATTGAGGTGCGCCTCCCCGGTGACCCTGCAGGGGGCAACCCCACGCCGATGCCCGTACCCCAGTGGTTCAACTATGAAAAATGGCTCGGCTCAACCCCGTATGTACCATATACCGAAGACCTGGTACACCCTCAGAAGGGGTACGACCGTCCCGGATGGCTCCGCTGCGAGCAGTTCGGCGCCGGTATGATTACAGGATGGGGCAACCACCACTTCGACATCGCCCATTGGGCAATGGGAACCGAATACAGCGGCCCTGTTGAAATCTTCGGGCAGGCCGAATTCGCGCACGACGGTCTCTGGGACGTCCACGGTGAATACCACACCGAGATGAAATATGCCAACGGGGTGATTGTCAAGGGTATGACAGACTCCGACGAGAAGCCTAACGGACTCCTTTTCACCGGCACGGACGGATGGATTTTCGTCAGCCGCGGAGATTATCAGGCATCGGCCAACGACCCGGCGACACACGCCGGAAGCCCTCTTCAGGCATCAGACCCGAAGATACTCAAAACCACTCTCAAGGAGACCGATATCCACCTGACCGTCAGCGGCGATCACCACGGCAACTGGTTGGAGGCCATCAGAACCCGCACTCAACCCATCTCCCCCGCCGAAGTCGGCCACCGCTCCTGCTCGGCCTGCCTTCTCCAGCACATAGCAATGAAACTCGGACGGAGGCTCTACTGGGATCCGGTCCTCGAACGTTTCAAGAATGACGACCAGGCGAACGCGATGCTCAGCCGCAGCGAAAGATTCCCCTACCAGATTGAACGCAGCCTATGAAAAAGATAATTGTAACGGCAGCCGCCCTTCTTGCAGCGGCCATCTGTTTCCAAAGCTTTGCTGAAGAAAAACGCGCGGAGATGGACGTCAAGGATGATGGCAGGAGCCTCACCATCACCAGCGGCGAAAAGCCTGTCCTGACATACAATTATGCAGTGACTCCCGCAAAGGAGGGTGTCAGGGCGGTATATGCCAGAAGCGGCTACATCCATCCCGCCTACACCCCATCCGGCTTCATCTACACCAACATACAGCCGGACGACCACCCTCACCATTACGGAATCTGGAACCCCTGGACGAAGGTGGAATATGAAGGCAAGGTATATGACCTGTGGAACCTCGGAGACAGCCTCGGATGCGTCAGGGCAAAGAAAATCGAAGAAATATACAGAGATGGGGAATCCGCCGGATTCAACGCGGTGCTTGAACACGTGATTTTCGCCCCGAAGGGAGAGAAAGTCATTATGAACGAAAACTGGATTGTCAGGGCAAGAGAGACCGAAGGAGGTTTCGAATGGGATTTCGAGTCCGTCCTGCAGCCCTGCGCTGACAAGCCCGTCACAATCAAGGAATACCGCTATGAAGGTTTCGGACTGAGGGCAACGGACAAATGGACGCGCGACAACTGCACGATGATGACCTCCGCAGGCAACACCCGCCAGTCGATAGATTTCTCACGCGGTGACTGGATTTATGTGAACGGCTCCGCAGAAGGCACGAAGGCCGGCATCATGATTATGTCCTGCCCCGAAAACTTCAACTCCCCGGAACTCCTCCGCATCTGGGACGAGAACGCCAACGGTGGCAGAGGCGACGTATTCGTCAATTTCTGCCCTACCAAGGACAGGGACTGGGTGCTTGAAAGCGGAAAGCAATACTCTCTGAAATACAGGGTGATTGCCTCCGACGAACATTTCACTCCCGAAAAGGCCGCACAAAATTTCAAGGATTATGCATACGCCCGGCCGGTGGATGCCGTGAAAATAGGCAACCGCATCGACATCAGCATAGACGGTGAATTCTTCACCAGTTACCGATGCTACGACGATGAGAAATACCCTTTCTTCTTCCCCGTCAACGGTCCGGCATCAGGGGCAAGCGTCACTTCAATGAGGAACAGCCTGTGGCCCCACCACACTTCCCTCTTCTTCGGGTGTGACCTTGTGAACGGAGGCAACTATTGGCAGGAAGGTCTCGAAAGGGGCAGGATCATATCTCTCGGAGCGGAGATAGTTGAAACCGGCACGGACAAAGTTGTAATCGAGGACAGGTGTATCTGGAAACGTCCCGGAGCCGAATCTCCATTCAGGGACAGCCGCAGGATAACGGTCACTTCCCCCTGCAAGGATATCTATCAGCTTGATTTCGACATTGTTATGGAGGCTCTTGAAGATGTAAAGATACTCAGGACCAACCATTCCCTGTTCAGTGCCAGAATCGCCGATGACCTGACGGTCAAACAGGGCGGAGTGATGGTCAACAATCTCGGGGACAGGGGCGAGCAGGCCACTTTCGGAGTCAATGCATCCTGGATGGGATTCTACGGTGAGAGAAAGACGGGCACGGAGGGAATCGTGATAATGCAGCACCCTTCCAACAGATGGTACCCCTCGAAATGGTTCACCCGTGACTACGGCTTTATGTCCCCCACCCCGATGTGGTGGCCGGAGGACGGAGAGTCCACCTGTCTGAAGAAAGGTGAGACCATCCCCCTGAGATACAGGGTAATAGTCCACAAAGGCACTCCTGAAGAGGCCGGAATCCAAGCACTTTTTGATAAATACACTAAGGAATGAATATGAAAAAGATGGCGGCTGTCTTGTCCGCCGCAGCGGTGATTGCATCCTGCGGCGTTGAAAAAGAGGAAAACGAAGTGACGATAATCACATTGGACCCCGGCCATTTCCACGCGGCGCTGGTCCAGAAGACACAATATCCCCAGGTATCGAAGGACGTGTATGTCTATTCCCCCGGCGGGGCTGACCTGAAGGAACACCTTGCAAAGATTGAAGGGTACAACACCCGCGCGGAAAACCCGACCGAATGGAACGAGATTGTCTATGAAGGAGATGACTTTCTCGCGAAGATGCTGTCGGAAAAGAAAGGCAACGTGATGGTTACGGCAGGGAACAACTCCCGCAAGACAGACTACATCAAGAAGACCCTCGAAGCCGGAATCAACGTCCTTGCCGACAAGCCTATGGCAATCAACACCTCCAATTTCGAGACACTCAGGGAATGTTTCGAAATTGCGGAGAAGAACGGCGTCCTGCTTTATGACATAATGACCGAGCGTTTCGAAATCTCCACCATACTGCAGAGGGAACTTTCACAGATTGCAGCAATTTACGGCACTCAACTTCAGGGCACGCCCCAGGAGCCTGCAATCACCAAGGAGAGTGTCCACCACTTCTACAAGGAAGTGTCGGGCAAGCCTCTCACCCGCCCCGCCTGGTTCTATGACGTGACACAGCAGGGAGAGGGTATCGCGGACGTGATGGTCCATCTGGTGGATCTGGTGCAGTGGGAATGTTTCCCCGGTCAGACCATCGATTATACGAAGGATGTCGAGATGGTGTCTGCACGCCACTGGACCACTCCTGTAAGCCGTGAGCAGTTCAAAGCATCCACTGGGCTGGATGAGTTCCCCGAATACCTCTCAGCTGCCGTTGACGGAGACAATCTGAACGTATATTCCAACGGAGAAATAAATTACCGGCTGAAGGGTGTATGTGCAAAGACCGTTGTCACCTGGGAATTCCAGGCCCCCGTAGGTGGCGGTGACACGCATTATTCAGTGATGCGCGGAAGCCTTGCCACCCTTGCAATCCGTCAGGGCAAGGAGCAGAACTTCGTTCCCGAGCTATACATAGAGCCTGCGGATGAGGCTGGCGAATCCTTCTCCGGCACACTTGAGACGGCTTTCGCTCCCCTTGCCGAAAAATACCCCGGCATAGCGCTTGAACCGTGTGAAGGCGGATGGCACGTGGTCATCCCCGCCTCTTACCGCAACGGCCACGAGGCACACTTCGGGCAGGTGACAGAAAACTTCCTGAAATATCTCAAGGAAGGCAAACTTCCCGACTGGGAAATCCCCGGAATGATTGCCAAATATTACATCGTCACCAAAGGCTGGGAGATGTCTCAGGAGAAGTGATTCTATTCCGGATTTGTGAGCGATGCCTTGACCGTCGGCAGGAAGTCGGGCTTGTTCTCGCACCGGAATGAGCCTGTTACGGGGTCGTCCTGTGGCGGGCCGCTGATTTCCAGTTTGTTCCATCCCTGCTGCAGAGGCAGTTCGCGGAACATCGTGTCACCTCCGCTGTCGTAAGCCACCTTGACCTCCTTCCCGTTTATCTTCAGCCTGCAACCTCCGCATCTGACGTGGAGGGTGAGTTTGGGCATATCCGGCTCGATGAGAAGGTCATCGAGATGTCTGGGGCTGAATACATATAACTCCAGAGCTCCGTTCACCAGAGCCGCCCTCGCCTT
>JAGHVE010000140.1 GCA_018064445.1 Candidatus Cacconaster equifaecalis | reverse complement strand
AAATAATGGAAAAGATTATCGGACTGATAGACGCGCCTTTCACACCGATGAAGGGCAACGGGGACATCAATCTTGAACCGATCCCCGCATACGCAGCGATGCTGGCAAAAAACGGACTCAAAGGTGTATTTATCAACGGCTCCTCCGGGGAAGGGTATATGCTGACCACCGAGGAACGCAAGCAACTGGCGGAAAAGTGGATAGACAGTGTTCCGGAAGGGTTCAAGGTGATAGTCCACGTGGGCAGCTGCTGCCTTCGCGAAAGTGTGGAACTGGCCCGGCACGCGGCCTCCATCGGGGCCTGGGGCATAGGCTCGATGGCTCCGCCGTTCCCGAAGATAGGCCGTATCGAGGAACTTGTCAAGTATTGCGAGGCAATCGCCGCGGCCGCCCCAAATCTGCCGTTCTACTTCTATCATATCCCCGCATTCAACGGCTGTACCTTGCCGATGGTGGATTTCCTGAAGGCAGTGGACGGACGCATCCCCAATTTCGCCGGAATCAAATATACCTTCGAAAGTCTGTATGAATACAACCAGTGCAGGCTCTACAAGAATGGGAAATATGATATGCTCCACGGTCAGGACGAGACATATCTTTCGAGCCTTGCACAAGGGGGTGCTCAGGGAGGTATCTGCGGGACAACCAATTACAATGGCCGCGAGCAGGTGGCAATCGGCAAGGCCTGGGAAGAGGGAGACATCGGGAAGGCCCGGAAACTGCAGAATTTCAGTCAGGCTGTCATCAACGTAATCTGCCACTATCGCGGCAACATCGTGGGAGGCAAGAGGATAATGAAGCTGATAGGCCTCGACCTCGGTCCCAACCGTGTGCCCTGGCGCAATATGACAGACGAGGAGGAGGCCGCGATGAAGGCCGAACTCGAGGAGATAGATTTCTTCAACCGTTGCAACATCTTATAATATGATGACATCCGAACAGAGACATTATCTTGAATATTGCAGGGAGCGTTATCTGAATTCCTTCAAGAATGACATAATGCCGTTCTGGCTCTCCCACGGACTGGACAGGGAGAACGGCGGGCTCTTCACCTGTCTCGACAGGGACGGGACCCTTATGGACACCACCAAATCTGTCTGGTTCCAGGGAAGGTTCGGTTTCATAGCCGCTTATGCCTACAACAACGTGGATAAGAATCCCGAATGGCTCGCCGCTTCGAAGTCCTGCGTGGACTTCATTGAGAATCACTGCTTCGACACGGACGGGCATATGTTTTTCACAGTCACGGCGCAGGGTGCCGGCATCCAGAAGAGAAGGTACGTCTTCTCCGAGTGCTTCGCAATCATCGCTATGGCGGAATATTCCCTTGCCTGCGGTGACAAATCTTATGCAGTCAAGGCGCTGGAACTGTTCAAGCGGACCCGCGAGATGCTCTCCCGTCCCGGATTTCTCCCTCCGAAGACCACTCAGACCGGTTACAGCCATTCCATCACGATGATGTTCTTCAACGTGGTGGCGGTGCTCAAGAAGGTGATTGACGACCCGTCGCTGGACGAACAGCTCAGCACATCCCTTGATCTGATTGAGAACAAGCTGCTGAGCAGGAAATATCGCACATTGTTGGAAAGCGTTGACCTTGAAGGGAATATGATAGACACAATCAGCGGACGTGTGATAAATCCGGGCCACTGCATCGAGACCTCCTGGTTCCTTATGGAATCGGCCGGATTCTTCGACAATCCGGACAAAGTGAAGGCGTTGGCCCTGCAGATATTCGACTGGGATTTCGAGTGGGGATGGGACAAGGAGTACGGAGGTATCATCAATTTCCGCGACTGCCGCAATTTCCCACCTCAGGATTACTCTCAGGATATGAAATTCTGGTGGCCGCAGTGCGAGACCATCATCGCCTCCCTGTATGCCTACAAGATTTCCGGGGATGAAAGATACCTCAGAATACATAGAGAGGCCAACGAATGGGCATTCAGCCACTTCGAAGACAGGGAATGCGGCGAATGGTACGGATATCTGCACAGGGACGGCACGGTCGCGCAGCCTGCCAAGGGCAATATCTTCAAGGGTCCGTTCCATATCCCCAGAATGATGATAAAGTCGGCATTGTTGTGTGATGAAATTCTAAGACTTTGATGTTCAGATTAATACGTTCAATAGCAGCATTGATTATGATTACAGCCTGTACCGGAAGAATCGAAATCTCCCAGCTTCCTTCTCTTGACGGCAAAGGCCTTTCCGGTCTTTATGCCGCACAGATAGGAGAAAAACTTTATGTGGCGGGAGGATGCAATTTCCCCGACGCTCCCCTGATTGAGGGAGGAAAGAAAAAGTTCTATGATGACATTTTGATGCTGGACGGAGAGAAATGGGTGACGGTGGGTCATCTGCCGGCACCTTCAGCATACGCAGCATATCTCGCGACAAACGGAGGGATGCTGATTATTGGCGGTGCGAACGCTTCGGGGTCAATGGACTGCGTGTGGTTTTTCGACGGTGCCACGGTCACGGAGCGTCCTTCTCTTCCGAAACCTCTCGAACAGGCGGCCTGGTGCAAGTCGGAAGGAAAGATATATCTGGCCGGGGGCCTTTCCGACGGAGAACCGTCGAGGGACGTCCTGGCCTGCGGGAATGACGGGTGGAAAACCGTTGCAGTCCTGCCTGCCCCTGTGGTCCAGGGTATTGCGGTGGTTGAGGATGGTCACCTCCTTGTCTGGGGAGGGTTCGACCCTTCCACGAATGAGGCTCTTAAAGGAGGATTTTCCCTGAATCTGACGACGGGCGAGTGGTCGGCCCTGGCGGCGGACGTGACCTTTGCCGGGTCGGCTCCTCTTGGATATTATGCTGCAGGCGGATGCGACGCGGAAATTCTCACAAACGCCCTGCATCTTCCGAAAGAAAAAATCCGCGAATATCAGAGCCGTCCCGTCGATTATTACAGGTTCCGCGGAGAACTCAGGAAATATGAATGCGGCTGCTGGAGGGTGGTGGCAAAATCGGAACATCTTGCCCGTGCAGGGGCGGCACTTGCCGAATATCAAGGAGATAT
>JAGHVE010000049.1 GCA_018064445.1 Candidatus Cacconaster equifaecalis | reverse complement strand
ATGAAAAGAATCGTTTCTTTTGCGCTGATGGCCGTTCTGGCTGTGGCCCTTGTTTCCTGCGGGAAGCATTACAAGTATGAATCCGTGAAGGGTGACCCCACAGGGGCGCGTATTTACACCCTGAACAACGGTCTTAAAATCTACACTATCGTCAACAAGGACAAGCCCCGTATCGATGCACAGATTGCAGTGAAGGTGGGCAGCAAGAACGACCCCCGCGAGACCACAGGCCTTGCACACTATTTCGAGCACCTGATGTTCAAGGGGACACAGCAGTTCGGAACTCAGAACTATGAGGCGGAAAAACCTCTGCTTGACGAGATTGAGGCTCTTTTCGAGAAGTACCGTGTGACTGAAGACCCGGTTCTCCGCAAGGCACTCTACCATCAGATTGACTCCATCTCCTACGAGGCATCCAAAATCTCCATCCCCAACGAGTACGACAAACTGATGTCGGCTCTTGGAGCCAGCGGTACCAACGCATATACAAGTTATGACGTTACCTGCTATGTCGAGAACATCCCCTCGAATCAGATTGAACTCTGGGCGAAGGTGCAGGCGGACCGCTTCGAGAACTGCGTGCTCCGCGGTTTTCATACCGAACTGGAGACAATCTACGAGGAGTACAATATGTACGCTGCAATGGACCAGCAGAAGGCAATCAACGCAGTTACCGCATCCCTGTTCGAGCACCATCCCTACAACACGGACGTAATCGGTCTGCCATCCCATCTGAAGAATCCTTCAATCACCAACGTCAAGAATTATCACGACCAGTGGTACGTTCCCCACAATATGGCAGTTGTCCTTTCCGGTGATTTCGACCCCGATGAGGCTGTTGCCATTGTCGACCGCTATTTCGGAGGTATGAAGCCCAATGAAAACCTTCCGAAACTGCAGTTCGAACCCGAGAAGCCCATCGCAGCCCCGATAGTGCAGGATGTCAAGGGTAACGAATCCCCCGTCATCTTCCTTGCCTGGCGTTTCCCCGGCGCGAACCATCCCGACGCTCTCAAACTTGACCTCCTCCAGAAAGTGCTCAGCAACGGTGCGGCAGGTCTCATCGACCTTGACGTCAACCAGCAGCAGAAGACTCTCGGAATGGGTGTCTTCAACGAGGCGATGGCCGACTACAGTATGTTCATGGTCTTCGCGGAGCCCAAGACAGGGCAGACTTTCGACGAGGTCCGCGAGATATTCCTTGCCGAACTGGACAAGGTGAAGAAGGGCGAGTTCGATGAAAACCTTCTGAAGTCAATCGTGAACAATGAGAAGCTCTCATTTATGAGGAGACTCGAGTCAACGGGTGCAATGGCCCGTACTGCGGTGAATTGTTTCATCAACGACCAGTCCTGGGCCGACGAAGTCGTCAATTACGTGGACAGGCTCAACGCCGTGACAAAAGATGAACTCGTGGCTTTCGTAAACGAGAATTTCGGTGACAACTACGTGCAGGTCAACAAACGTCAGGAGAAGGACCCTTCCAACAAGAGCATCGACAAACCCCAGATTACTCCCATCTTCACCAACCGCGACACCTCCAGCCGGTTCCTCAAGGACGTCCAGGCTGCCGCCGCCCAGGTCAAGCCGATTGAGCCCGTGTTCGTCGATTACGAAAAGGATATGAGCATCCTTTCAGCCAAGAACGGAATAGAGGTGCTCTACAAGAAGAATGTCACCAACGGAACCTTCCATCTTCAGTATCGTTTCGAGACAGGTTCCTATGCTGACAAGATGCTTCCTTTCGCCTGCGACTATCTCGAATATGTGGGAACTTCCACGATGACTCCGGAAGAGATAAAGACCGCTTTTTACCAGATAGCCTGCCAGTATTTTGTATCCTGCTCGGGAGAATACACATACGTCGGTTTGAACGGACTTGCCGAGAATATGGACAAGGCGGTCGAACTTCTCGAGCAGATTATTGCGGATGCCCAGCCCAACCCCCAGGCTCTTGCAATGCTCAAGGCCAACACCCTTCAGGAAAGGGCCAATGCCAAGACCGATCAGGCTACCAATTACAGCCGCCTCCGCCAGTATGGTATGTACGGACCTAAAAATCCTGCCACCAACGTTCTTTCCGACAGCCAGATAATGGCTCTGACAGATGAAGAACTTCTCGAAAAGATTCACGCTCTGTTCAGCTTCCAGCATGAGGCCCTCTATTATGGTCCTCTTTCAGAAAAGGAAATCGTCGGGAAAATCAACGCTACTCACAAATGTGCCGAGACTCTGGCTCCGGTTGTCAAGGGCGACCCGTTCAAATATGTCGAGACCACTGAAAATGAAGTCATCATCGCTCCTTACGATGCAAACCAGCTCAGACTCTATTCCGTTTCCAACAGGGGAGAGCAGTTCGATGCATCAAAGGAGCCTATCATCCGCCTCTACAACAGCTACTTCGGCGGCGGAATGAACGGTATCGTGTTCCAGGAGATGAGGGAGGCCCGCGGCCTCTGCTACTCTGCTTTCGCAGGATACCAGACTCCCGGCGACCTGAAGCATCCCGCCGTTTTCTACAATGGAATCTACACTCAGAACGACAAGCTCATCGATGCTCTCACGGCATTCGATTCAATCATAAACGATATGCCCGCCTCCGAGACGGCATTCAAGATTGCGAAGGAATCGCTGATTTCCAACATCCGCACCCAGAGAACCGTCAAGTCCGCTGTTCTTGACAGTTATCTGAATGCCCGCAGGCTCGGTCTGGACCACGACATCAACAGGGACGTGTTCGAGAAGGCCGCCGGCTACACTCTGGATGACGTCATTGAATTCCAGCAGGAGATGATAAAGGACCGCAAGTACAGGATTATGATTCTCGGCCGAAGCAACGAGATGGACCACGAGGCCCTCTCTTCTTTCGGCAAAGTGAGGGAAATTTCGACAGAAGAAATATTCGGATATTGAGAATTGTCCTGAAATGATAGGTTGGCTCATATTTTATGCATTCTTGATTCTGGTCTGTGTAGGGCTGAACAATGCAACCAGCAAGATAGGTATGCCTGTCCTGCTTGCATTCATCCTGCTTGGCATCATATTCGGCAACTGTTTCGGACAGGATTATGTGTTCGACAATTACAACATTGCCGAAAAAACCTGTACTATAGCACTGATTTTCATTATGTTCTATGGTGGATTCGGAACGAGCTGGAAGTCGGCAAGAAAGATAGCTGGAGAGGCCTCCGTGCTTGCAACGGCCGGAGTCGCCGTGACTGCCGGTCTGACGGCTGTTTTCTGCCACTTCCTTCTGAAATGGGACTGGCTCGAAAGCATCCTGCTCGGTTCCGTAATAAGTTCCACTGACGCGGCATCCGTTTTCTCAATCTTGCGTTCGCGCAAGCTGGGCTTGAAAAACAACTCCGCCCCTCTGCTTGAGATGGAAAGCGGCTCCAATGACCCGATGTCATATATGCTTACCATCATCGCCCTGTCACTGTTTCAGGGTGAGGCATCGGGGTGGGGGATGGCTTTCCTGCTTTTCAAGCAACTCGTCTTCGGTGCAGCCATAGGTTTCGGCATAGCGTACCTTGCAATCACGGCGATGCATAAGGTTTCGTTCGCCACCTCCGGCTTCGATTCGCTCTTCATCCTTGCAATAGCCATCCTGTCATACGCCATCCCCAACCTCGTGGACGGGAATGGATATCTGAGCGCATATATTGTTGGACTGATGATTGGAAACACCCAGTTCAACGGCAAGAAACAGCTTGTCCATTTCTTTGACGGAGTGACGGGGCTGATGCAGGTCGTCATATTCTTCCTGTTGGGACTCCTCGCGCGTCCGAAACTGCTTCTGGACTCATTCCTTCCGGCATTGGCGGTCTTTGCGATACTTCTTTTCATAGCAAGACCCACCGCTGTATTCAGTGTTCTTGCTCCATTGAAGAAATATTCCTTCAGGCAGATGCTTCTCATCTCCTTCGTGGGTTTGAGAGGAGCCGCCTCAATCGTCTTTGCGATAATGGCTCTTACCCAAACGGATGGGGCGACTCTGGAGCACGACGGTTTCAGTGTGGTTTTCACCGTCGTGCTGATATCGATAGCGTTGCAGGGCTCTCTCATACCCTTTGTCGCAAAGAGGCTGGGACAGATAGATACGAACGAGGATGTTATGAAGACCTTCAACGACTTCGCCGATGAGACCGACGTTCAGTTCAGTCAGGTGCTCGTGACTCCCGACAGTTCCTGGAACGGGAAGATGGTCAAGGAACTCAATATTCCTAAGAATCTTCTTATGTGCTTGAATGTCAAGAGGAACGGAGAACATGTCGTGCCATACGGGGAGATGTTCATCGAGTCGGGTGATACCATAATCCTCTGTGCCCTTGCCGCCGCGAAGGATGCTTACGTCCATATCGTGGTGCATCCTCTCTCCAAAGGCAGCAAATGGGTGGGCCACAAGGTGATGGAATATCCACGCGACATCAGGGAACAACTTGTGATGATCAAGCGGGGGGATGAAAGCATCGTGCCCAACGGAGGCACCGTCCTGCAGGAAGGGGATATTCTCTATATAAATCAAGGATAGGATGGTGAATGCGCAAAAACTCATACGCCCTGCATTTCTTGAAAAAGGCGACGGAATCGCCGTAATCTCCCCATCTTACAGAATGGAGCCGTCTTCTCTTGAAGCGGCTATGGATACTGTACGGGACTGGGGATATGAACCTGTCGCCGCTCCGTGCATGAATGTCGGAAAAGGGCAGTATGCGGGGGATGCCGATACACGTGCCTCCGACCTGATATGGGCGCTGAAGAATGAAAGGGTTAAGGCAATCCTCTGCTCCAGAGGAGGCTATGGGGCGATTCATCTGCTGGGCAGGGTGCCTTCTGACCTTTTCCGGGCAAATCCCAAATGGCTTGTGGGATACAGCGACATAACAACTCTGCACGCTATGTCCGTCGCTTCCGGAGTTGAGTCGGTCCACGGAATGATGCTGTCGTCGGTTGAGAAGGATGCGGGAAAAGTCTCTGCTGATGCCCTGATCTCCCTGCTTTCCGGCTTGCTACCTTCATACAGCCTGCCTGCGGATAAATACAATGTTCACGGTTCCGCCGGAGGCAGGATGGTCGGTGGCAACTTCATAACGATGAACGCCCTGCTCGGTACGGATTATGACTTTCTCGGCGGCGGACAGGACGTGATACTTTTTGTGGAGGAGGTTGAGGAAAGTATGCACGCCATCGACAGGCTGTTCAACGTACTTATGCTCCGGAAGAGCTTCAACCGTGTGAAGGGCATTGTCTTCGGCCAGTTCACCGACTGCCCCACGGACCTTCCGTATGACAGCGTGGAGCAGATGCTTTCAGAATATCTGCCTGCTTACGGCATTCCGGTGGCATTCGGATTTCCGGCGGGGCACGGCCATCCCAACCTGCCCTTCATCGAAGGAGCTGCCGTGGAACTGACCGTCGATGCCTCCGGATCCCGTATTGTATTTCTCTAGAAACTGCCGCCGCCGATGAAGGCGCGAAGCAGTGAGGTAGGGGGAATCTCCTTGTCCGGCACGGGCGTGAAGTAGTGGATGAACTTCAGAAGCCTGTGAGCTTCCGCATAACCGGGGTCGTTCTTTGGCACGCTTGCCAGAATGGGCTCGGCGTGATTGCGGAGGACGGCGAACTCTATCAGATAGGCGGAATTGAACATCACGTCCGCATTCTCCTGATAGGGATATATCCATTTCTCTTCGGAAGCCCTTACGTTGGGCCACTGTTTGATTGTCTGCTGTGCCGTGAACGCGCCGGCATTGTAGTCCCTGATAATCCTCCTGAGCAGGCGGTTGTCGCTTGTCGGGATGACGTTGTGGTCGTCAAGGGAGTTGCCGGTAAGGGTGGAGATGAAGATTCTGAATTTCTTCTCCTCGGCAATCATATTGCTCAACATGGGGTTGAGTGCGTGGATACCTTCGACCAGAAGGACTTTTCCGGTGTCAAGCTTCAGAGTCCTCCCGTTGTATTCGCGTATTCCTGTCACGAAGTTGAAGTGGGGGATTTCCACCTCCTCGCCGTTCATCAGCCTTATGATGTCACGCTGCAGAGCGTCGTGGTCGATGGTGTCGAAATTGTCGAAATCATAACTGCCGTCGGGAAGTTTGGGCGTGTCCACCCTGTTTACGAAATAGTCGTCTGTGGAGAAGGATACCGGACGGAGGCCGCACGCCATCAGTTGTGTGGACAGTCTCCTGCAGAAAGTGCTTTTTCCGCTGCTGCTGGGACCTGTAATCAGCACGAGACGTACCTTGTCACGGCTTCTGTACCGTTTCTCTATCTCCTCGGCTATCTGCACGATTTTCTTTTCCTGGAGAGCCTCGGAAACGCGTATGAGCTCGCTTGCACGACCGTTCCTGCAGGCCAGATTGACGTCACCCACATTGCTCAGATGCATCGCCGTGTTCCATTTCAGGTTCTCGGTGAACATAGCGAATGTCTTGGGCTGGTCGACGTATGGTGCAAGTTCCCTCGGGTTAGCCCTGTCCGGGACCCTGAGGAGCACGCCTTCGTGGAAAGGTTCGAGTCCCCAGATTGAGAGATATCCGGAACTGGGAACAAGCCTGCCGTAATAGTAGTCGGCTGTATCTCCCAATTTGTAGTAGTCGGAATAGACCTCTCCGCTCGTTTCAAGCAGTTTCGCCTTGTCATTGTAGCCCATTTTCCGGAACATCGAGCAGGCTTCGTCCACCGGGACTTCGAT
The DNA here is from genome assembly GCA_018064445.1 of Candidatus Cacconaster equifaecalis. Taxonomy (GTDB): domain Bacteria; phylum Bacteroidota; class Bacteroidia; order Bacteroidales; family UBA932; genus Cacconaster; species Cacconaster equifaecalis. The sequence continues at coordinate 4,828 of JAGHVE010000049.1, read as the reverse complement.
GCGGTGGAAAGGTATGTCCTCCTCGACTATCCTGTGCATCCGTTCCCTGATTCTGTCTATGTCCTCCGTGGTCAGTTTCTTCCTGTCGCATTTCCTGATATTGCAGAAATATCCGTTGGATATGGGGTGTTCGATGTAGACCTTGCATTTCGGAAACACATCCTGGGCGGCCTTGCACAGCAGGAAATCAAGACTTCTTCTGTAAACTCGCATCGCGCTGCTGTCACGAAGGTCGAGGAATTCGACCGCCAGATTGTTGAACGCCCTGAATTTCAGCCCCTGTGACACATTGTTGACTTTCGCCGAAATAATCCGGTAAGGGGTTTTGAGATTGAATTTTTCAAGCATCTTCATAAGGGAGATGCCTTCCTCGAACTTTTCTTTAGTTCCGGTGTTCTTGCAATATATTTCCAACATAATCCGTTATTTGGAATACCAGTCCAGTGATTCTTTAAGTCCGGCCATCCAGATGATGTCCCCGCTTTGGAAAGTGAAATTCTTGTCGGGATTTGTTTCCAGAAGGCCGTTTCTCATTACGCTTATCACCATACAGCCGGAATGGCGCATATTGGTGTCGCCCAGTCTCATTCCCGTGAGTTCGGATTTTTCGTAAAGGGTGATTGTGCGTACGTCGAAATCCGATTCTCCGCCAGTTCCGGGTTGTGAACATTCTTTCATCTGCGAGATGAAGTTGTCAAGTTGCTGACGTGTTCCGACAGCCAGAAGAAGGTCTCCCGGCAAAATCAACTCTTCTCCCTTGGGAATCAGTATCGATTTCGTTCCGCGTTGAATCTTGATGATGTTGACGCCGGAAGTGTGTCTGAACGGCATTTCGCGGAGGCTCTTGCCGGCATAGGAGAAATCGGAGGATACTTTGCAGTTTTCGATGAATACGTTGTAATTCTCCATCCGTGCCTTTATGGCGGTGGTGACTGGAGCCTTTGACTTGTCATATTCCTCCTTGGCGTGCAGGTTTGCGATGAACATATCTTCAAGTCCGGTGAAACGAAGCGATACTCTTCTGGCAATGAAGAAGACCAGGAACAGTCCGGCGAACATCAGCGCCAATTCCCATCCGCTGAGTTTCAGATAGGGCATTATGGCGAACACTGCAAATTCGACAGCCATGAATACGCGGAGAATTATCGAAGCCAGGACTGGAATTTTTGACCTGGAGTCCTTCCTGACAAGGATTTGGGCGAGCGATTTCAAATCATCCCCGTTGACGGCCAGTCCGTACAGGAGAGGAAAGATAACGGCAAGAGTGACGATGACGTCCACGATTTTGCACGTCATGGATTCCGGATCGCTGAATATACGGGCATTCAACATCGGCATAGCCTTGTTCAATCCTATTATGAGGACGATGATAAGCATACTGTAGAGTGCCACCCTTCTGAGATATTTCTTGATGAAGACGGCCCAGTCGTTCTTCTCCGCCATATTGGTCAGGTTCGAAATTTCTGATTTCAGGCTCTGCCGGTCAATGAATTTCTGAGGCATCTTCTTATGGAACCATCTGGAAACGGGATTCGCCGCCTTAATCATATATGGTGTGGTGAAGGTCGTTATCACGGACACCGCTATTATTGACGGATAGATGAAATCGCGCAGTACGCCGAGAGAACATCCCATCCCCGCTATGATGAATGAAAATTCACCCAGTTGGGGAAGGCTGAAGCCCACGTGGATTGCTGTATCCAGACCTCTTCCCGCGAACAGGACTCCCGTGGTGGAGAAAATCAGGATTCCGGCCATCGCAACCAGCGTGATGGCAAGGATGACCTTCCAGTACTGGAAGATGACCACAGGGTCGACCATCATTCCCACGGAGACGAAGAATATGGCACCGAACAGATTCTTGAGACTGACCGTTATGCGCTCGATGTGTTCTCCTTCTGTCGTCGAGGAGAGGATTGACCCTATCAGGAATGCCCCCAGCGCGGAGGAAAACCCTACGGAATTGGCAAGCACCACCATAATGAAGCACAGCCCGACGCTGATGAGCAGCAGAATCTCGTCTGACAGATATTTGTTGGCTTTTTTAAGGAGTGTGGGCAGGGCGAATATCCCGATAAGGAAACTGACAACCAGGAAAAGGACCAGTTTGCCAAGGGACAGCAGCATATCCGTTCCGGAGAATTTGTTCGAGACGGCGATGGTGGAGAAGAGGACCATCATCAGGACTGCCAGCAGGTCCTCCACGACAAGGAGGCCGAACACCAGGGGCGCATACCTTTCGTTCTTGAGTCCGAGATCATCGTATGCCTTTATTATTATGGTGGTGGAACTCATCGAGAGCATTCCTCCCAGGAAGATGCATTCCATCTTCGTCCATTCCATAACGGTTCCCAGAGTGTATCCGGTGACGAACATACCTATGCATATCGTTATCGCCGCGATTATCGCCGCGCTTCCCACGTTGAGCAGTTTCTTGAAATTGAACTCCAGCCCGAGACCGAAAAGCAGGAAGATTATGCCGAGTTCCGACCACTGGTGAACCGATTCCGGAGAAAACTGCTGTACCAGACCGAGATGGGGTCCGACGATGAACCCCGCTACGATATAACCGAGAATCAGAGGCTGCTTGAGCGCCTTGAAAATTACCGTGAACAATCCCGCTGAAATCAGGATTATGGCCAGTTGCGTGACCAGTGTAAGTTCGGATGACATTCTGTGTGGATTCTAAAATCCCACAAAATTAGTCATTGTTTCCGAAAAAAACGAATGTTTGCGCATAACGCGAGTCACTCGCGTTTTGCGCAACTTTTGTTGGTTATTTAAAAAATTATTCATAATTTTGCATACATATTCAAAATGAAAATGAACGAAAAGACAGACCGCAAAAGTGAAATCAAGGCGATTATCGCCACGGGCAACATCCATAATCAGGAGGAACTGATGTCATATCTGGAGGCAAGGGGATTTTCCATCACCCAGGCCACCCTTTCCAGACTTCTCAAGGACCTTGGCGTGGCAAAGGTATATGACAAGCTGTACGGCTACTGCTACCGGCTTCCTTCATACGAGAACAGCTTTGACAAGGCCTATCGTGAAATCAGGCCGGCTGACGGCATCCTTTCCGTTGAATTCTGCGGGAATATCATTGTCATCAGGACAATCCCCGGATTCGCCAATGTGATAGCATCTGTCATCGACAGGAATATGGATACTGAGATTGCCGGCACGATTGCAGGTGACGACACCATCTTCGCCACTTTCAGGACGCGCTTCACCGTCCAGCAGGTCGTTTCGTCCCTCGAGCATTATCTTCCTTCAATAGAATTGAAAATCAAACGTTAATATTCAATATGAGCGAAATCAAAGTAGAAGTAGCTTCTCTGAAACATCTTCCATACGTCCCTGAAATCCTCAAGACAATAGAGGATGCCGCAAAGGTAAGGGGTACCGGCATTGCAAAGCGCAAGCCGGAATATGTCGAAAGCAAAATCCGCGAGGGCAAGGCCATCATAGCGATGGACGGCGACAATTTCGTGGGATTCTGCTATATCGAAAGCTGGAGTCATGAAAAATTCGTGGCAAACTCCGGACTGATTGTCAAATCCGAATACAGGGGCCGGGGAGTCGCCACCGAAATCAAGCGCAAGGCGTTCGAACTTTCCCGCGAGAAATTCCCCGATGCCAAGATATTCGGTCTTACGACCGGTCAGGCCGTGATGAACATCAACACCCAGCTCGGTTATGTACCTGTAACTTTCGGAGAACTGACTGATGACCCCACCTTCTGGAAGGGCTGTGAGAGTTGCGTGAATTACGACGTTCTTTGCCGCAACGATTTGACCAGATGCCTCTGCACGGGTATGCTCTACGACCCCGCAAAGCATCCCGAGGCTCAGAAAAAGAAAGTTGTCGTCGCTTTCAGCGGCGGCCTCGACACCTCCTTTACCGTAATGTATCTTGCAAAGGAGATGGGGTATGACGTATATGCGGCCTGTGCAGATACCGGAGGCTTCTCTGCGGAGCAGCTCAGGACCAACGAGGAGAACGCCTACAAACTCGGGGCGAAGAAATACGTGACCCTCGACGTTACGAAAGAATATTATGACAAGAGCATCCGCTATATGGTTTACGGCAACGTGCTTCGCAACGGCACATACCCCATAAGCGTTTCCAGCGAGCGCATTTTCCAGGCACTTGCCATCGCAAGATATGCAAAGCAGATAGGGGCACAGGCCATTGCCCACGGTTCGACCGGGGCGGGCAACGATCAGGTCCGTTTCGATATGACCTTCCTTGTGGCCGCTCCCGGGGTTGAAATCATAACGCTCACCAGAGATATGGCGCTGACAAGGCAGCAGGAAGTCGATTATCTGAACAAACACGGGTTCAAGGCGGATTTCGCAAAATTGAAATATTCATACAATGTCGGCCTTTGGGGCACCTCCATCTGCGGTGGCGAAATACTCGATTCGCGGCAGGGTCTTCCTGAAAGCGCATATCTCAAGCAGGTTACAAAGCAGGGAAGCGAGACGGTGAGCCTTGAATTCAGCAAGGGGGAACTTGTCGGTGTGAATGGAGAAAAGTTCACCGACCACATCGCTGCAATCCGCAAGGTTGAATCAATCGCCGCTCCCTACGGCATCGGGCGTGACATGCACGTCGGAGATACGATAATTGGTATCAAGGGGCGCGTAGGTTTCGAGGCCGCCGCCGCAATGCTCATAATCTCCGCCCACAAGTTCCTGGAGAAGTTCACCCTGAGCAAGTGGCAGCAGTACTGGAAGGACCAGGTGGGCAACTGGTACGGTATGTTCCTCCACGAGAGCCAATATATGGAGCCTGTGATGAGGGATATCGAGAAGATGCT
>JAGHVE010000016.1 GCA_018064445.1 Candidatus Cacconaster equifaecalis | reverse complement strand
GGACCCTGTCGGACTGCCTGGCGGCCTCCCATCTCCTGAAATTCGAAATAGAGGAAGTCGTGTTCCTTCTGCCCCATCTTTCTGCCTTCAAGCATTGGAAGAAGGCTGATTCCATCCGTCTCATCTTCAAGCTTCTGTCCGTTCAGCTCACGAAGGGTGGGCATAAGGTCCCAGAACGAGCACATGAAATCAGTCTCCTGCCCCTTGGCCACGTGGCCGTTCCATTGAACTATGAACGGCACTCTGATACCTCCTTCATATACATCGCGCTTGTAACCGCGCCAAGGTCCGTTGGAGTCGAAGAAGTCAGGGTCAGCCCCGCCCTCAAGATGAGGCCCGTTGTCGGATGCGAAGATGATGACGGTGTTGTCGTAAACACCGAGTTCCTTCAGTTTGTCAACAATTTGCCCGACATACATATCAAGCCTTGTGACCATGGCCGCAAAAGTTGCGTGAGGGTATTCCTGTGAACAGTAGCCTCCTTTTCGGAATCCCGGCATTCCCTGGTCGCAACCACGGTGGGGAGTCTCGGGATACTTGCCCCTGAAACCCTTGATGATATCGTCCTCGGGTACGATGAGCTCTGCGTGCGGGATGGTTGTGGGATACCACATAAAGAAAGGCTTGCCTTCTTTCACGGAATTCTCCAGGAAGGCCAGAGCCTTTTCCTGAATCAGATCAGGGATATAGGTGCCTTCGCCGTAAGGAACATCGTCGCAGTTGTCGGTGAGTTCCATACGGTTTTCGTTGTCCCAGATATGGTCCGCATAGTAGCTGTGTGCCAGCAACTGGCAATTGAAGCCGTAGAAATGGTCCACGCCCATTTTGTTCGGGTCGCCCGTCGTACCCACGAAGCCGAGACCCCACTTGCCGAAAGCACCGGTGGCATACCCGGCATCCCGCATGTCGTGGAAGATTGTCCTTGCATCAGATGGCAGAGGAAACTGACCTTCCGGCTCAAGTTCCATATTCCCACGGATTGCCGTATGCCCGCTATGGGTTCCTGTCAACAGGCAGGAACGGGATGGCGCACTGACCGTGGTTCCCGAATAAGCCTGAGTAAAGCGAATGCCCCGGGCGGCTATATTGTCAATGTTCGGAGTGTTGAAATGCTTCTGTCCATAACAGCTGAGGTCGCCCCAGCCGAGGTCATCGGCAAGGATGAACACGACGTTCGGCTGCTGGTCCGGAACCTTGGCCTGCTGACCGCAGGCACCGGCAGTAAGTGCCGCTCCGGAAAGAAGCATCGAATCAAGAATTATTTTTTTATTCATATCGTATCTGTTTATAATTGTTATTCGGATGTAGCCAGGGCTATGCCGCGTTCCCCGGACTCGTTGACTGCGCAGTAGAAGTGGTAAGTGACGTCATTCCAGCGCACGACATAACTCTTGTGGGCAAAGAGGTTGTCGTATGGTTCTGAAGGATGGATGAGTTTCTCTCCTTCCCAGGAGTACCAGTGAATCAGGTCACGGCTGCAGGCAAAACTGTTGTACGCCTTGTATTCGCTTTCAGGATCGAAGGCGCGGAAATAGAACATCACGTAGAGGTCTCCTATCTTCTGAATCTGCGGGTCTCCCGTGATGGTATCCGGATCCTCGAAGGCGAGAACGGGATTGTAACGGTATCGGCTCCAATTCTTCAGGTCGTCGGAGAATGCGATTCCTATACGTTCGGCGGTGAATCCGGGAGTCTTGCTGTGCGGGCCATGTACAGTGGGATTCTGACCTTTTGCGTTGTAATATATGACGAATCTGTGACCGGTAAGGCGATCCTTGTCCTCTATGATGCAGCTCTTGTACTGGGTGCGTTCCTCGAACCACTGGCTGTCTTCATCCATAGGGGAGAGTATCGGTTCCTTGCCGCATTCCCATTCCACTGGCTCGCCGAGCGTGTCGCTTGAGGCAAGACCTATCATCAAAGGCTCGGTTTCGTAGCCGGGATTGCAGCCACCGAGATAGCTCATCCAGTATTTGCCGTTGTACTTCTGCATCTCATAGCTTCCGCCCCACTCGATGTCCTGAAGCGCAATGTATCCGGCCTTCTGGAATTTGTCCCAGGTGTCATCGGTATAGCTCATTATCTTGCCGAGGGTAGTCCAGTCGCGGAGATTGTTGCTCTCTGAAAGCCAGGTCTCATATCCCTTGCCGTCAAACATAATCCAGGTCATATACCATTTACCGTCGTGTCTGAAGACACTCGGGCTGTCGGCCTTGCAGTCCGGATTTTCCGGCATTATCACAATTCCGTGTTTGACAGGAGTTCTGACCTGCTCGAATACAGGTTGCATCTCCTCCTGGCTGACCGGTTGGAACAACTTCGGAAGGGTCAGGGTCTTCACGGCTTTCCTGAACTTTCTTTCATTCCTTGTTGGAACGACCAGTTTGATAGTGCCGTCCTCGTTGTAATACAGCCTGTCGGCGCACATACTGCGGCGGCTGAATGTCTGATTTCCGGCACCGGTCGCAGCCCCCACAAATGCATTGTGGTAGAACAGCCACCACTGCCCCTTGAATTCAACTATGGAATGTTCGTTGGTCAGAACGTCCTGCGCATCCATAAACTTGCCCTTGTGTTCATACGGCCCGAGAGGATTGTTGCCGATGCAGTATTCAAGTTGGTAAGGGTGATCGGTGTTGTACGGGTTTGCATAGGAGAGATAGTACTTGCCATTGTATTTGTGGCAGCAGATGGCCTCGAAGAAGTTCGGGGCATCGATATGGTAGACACCGGTCTCATTGCCGTTCTCATCAAGGACACCGCCGGTGTGGTCATACGAAATCATATCATCGTTCAGCCTGACGGCGTTGACGGTATTCTGGCCCATGAACAGGTATGCCTGACCGTCATCGTCGATGAAGCAGTGCGGATCGATGAAATCGCGGTCGCAGTGGATGCCCGGGGTGTCGGTGGTGAAGAACGGCTTGCCGAGAGGGTCCTCGAACGGTCCGAAGGGGGAATCACTTACAGCCACGCCTATCTCGCTGGCATTTCCCGAATAGTAGAAGAAATATCTCATAACTCGGGTGGTGTCGGTAACGCTCTTCGGGACCATCTTCCTGACACACTGCGGACCCCAGGCGAGGTTCTTCACCCAGGTGGTCTGTTCCAGAGGCCTGAAGATTACCCCGCCGTCGGAGAAATGTTTCATATCCGTGGTATAATAGCAGTGGTAATCCTCCATATTGAAATTCTCTCCCGCATTCTGGTCGTGGCTCGGATAGACGAACAGGGTGTCCCCGAAAACTATCGCGGAAGGATCGGCCGCATAAGCATCCGTCAGGATGGGATTGATACTGCTGTCGCAGGAGGACAGAATCATCGCCGTTGCCGCAATACACAGCATTGATGTTATTTGTTTGGTTTTCATCTTAATTTATTTATCTGCACATTGATGCAACAACGTTCGCCTCGGTTGCCCTTGTGCGGTTCAAACTTCCCTTTTCTGCAAATATAACAAAACATCTTGAACTGAGGTGTTTTCCTTCACAGACGAGAGTGCACTCGCATCTGTGAAGGGTTTTATCCTCACGGATGAATTTCGCTCTGTCGGATTTGTTTTTGGAAAATAAAAAAGATTCGTATCTTTGCGCACCTTTTCTCGAGCAGATAAGGAAGTTATAGTTATTGTACTGATTTATTAACTTAAAGATTTAAAGAAATGGCAGTTAAAATCCGTCTTGCCCGCCACGGCAAAAAGAACTACTCGTTCTTCCACATTGTAGTTACCGATTCACGTTCACCCCGCGACGGCCGTCTCATTGAACAGATTGGCGTTTACAACCCCAACACAAATCCTGCAACCATCGTTCTTGATGGAGATAAGGCTCTGTACTGGCTCAACAATGGTGCACAGCCTACAACCACAGCCCGCAGAATTCTCTCATACGAAGGAGTCCTTCTGAAGAAGCATCTTCAGGGCGGTGTAGCAAAGGGAGCTTTCTCACAGGAAGTTGCCGACAAGAAATGGGCTGAATGGAAAGCACAGAAAGATAACAAGGTCGCTTCCAAGAAGCAGTCAATCGCAAAGGCTGTCTCTGAGGCCAATGCCGCTGCCGTAAAGGCTGAGGCCAAGGTCAACGAAGAGCGTGCCGAGGCTCTTGCCAAGAAACGTGCAGAAGAGGCCGCTGCCCTCGAGGCTGCTGCAAAGGCTGCCGCTGAGGCTGCCGAGCAGGCAATAGCTGAAGCTGAAGGCAACGCCGAGGCTGCTGAAGAGGCTCCTGCAGAAGCATAAGCTTTTATGAAGATTCTTAAATCCTGGGGAACTGACGGGAGTGTCGTAGTGAGTCTCCTTGATACTGACCCCGAGGAATTGAAAGTCGGAGAACCGGTGTTCATCGAATTCGATGGATTGCCGGTTCCCTTTTTTGTCGAGAATTGCATACGCAAGGGCGGAAACAGATTCGTCGTAAAGTTCGAGGATGTCGATTCTTCTGCCGACGCGGAGGAGATAGTGGGCCGTCCCGTCTCTTTGGAGGAAGAAGAGTACGAGGAGGAGGAACAGAGCCTCGAAGGAATGGAGGTCATTGATGCCGGGACCGGAAAGTCTGTCGGCAAGATTCTGGAATTCAATGATTTTTCCGGGAATGCCTGCATCACCGTCGATTACTGCGGCAGGGAAGTTATGCTGCCGCTGCACGATGACCTCATAGACGGCGTCGAAGGGGAAAAGATTTTTTTGAGAATTCCTGACGGGCTGTTGTAAGATTTGTGGCACGCAACTTGTATAAACCTAAAACGAATAGTTTTTTCATAGGTTAAGTTTTAGGTTATAGGTACTGGGAGCGATTTTAAAGCATTTGTCTTTGAAATCGCTTCTTTTATTAGTGCATTTTTCGTACATTCGTATGAATCTCCAAATTGAAACGACGATGAAAAGGTTTTGCTATTTCTTTCTGATGGCATTTGCCATCCTTTACTCCGGGTCGGTGTTTGCCGGAAGCCGGATAGTCACTGATACGATTTCCAGCAAGGTTCTCGGGGCGGATGTGGTCAGCAACATCTATCTTCCCGACGGGTATGACGCATCGAAAAGTTATCCTGTAATCTATCTCCTTCACGGTCTGACCGATACCTACACGGCCTGGGCGGAGAAGGGCAATATGAAGCTTGTGGCCGACGAACTGATGGAAACAGGGGAGTGCGTGCCTGCCGTCATAGTGATGCCCAATGCCGGTAATCCCGATGTCCACAATGTGTGGAACGGCTATTTCAATATGGAGGGGTGGAGTTACGAGGATTTCTTCTTCACCGAGTTTCTTCCCTGGGTCGAGGCCAGGTATAATGCCGGAGGTTCCAAGGGAAGACGCGCCGTTATGGGCCTCTCGATGGGTGGTGGCGGGAGTGTGGTCTATTGCCAGCGCCATCCGGACAAATTCTCATCCTGCTATGCGATGAGCGCGTGGCTGGATGACGGGGACCGTGACGTAGGGGATGTGAACGAGGCTAAGAAGGACAAGCTGTACCATACCTATATGGCTGTACGGGAACATTCTGCCCTCAATTTTGTCAGGAACGCCGACGAGGCGACGTTGGAGAGTTTGCGGACCGTCAAGTGGTTCATCGACTGCGGCGATGACGACTTCCTGTTCGACCTTTCAGTAGGATTGCATCAGTTGATGAGGGACAGGAAAGTCAAGGACGAACTTACCGTGCGCAACGGCGTCCACAACTGGGAATACTGGCACCAGGCCCTGCGCATAGCCCTGCCGTTTGCCTCCCGCAACTTCAGCTGCGAGTAATTTTCGCGCTGGAGCCGGGGTTGGGCGTTGTGTCTGGCCGGCATATGCTTTTTTGGACATTTTCCCGTACAGGGTGGCTCCGCCACAGTCCAAAAAAGCAAATGTCGGCCAGATTGTGCGTGAAACCGGTGTTCCGGCGCACGGGGATTATTGTCTCACGGGGCAGGTGGCGACGATGTGACCGGCGGGAGCCCAGGAAGTGTCATTCCTGATTGAGAATTCGAGGATGATGTCTTTCCCCGATGTCGGCAGGGCAAGATTGACTGTCGCTGTCTTGCCCGGTTCGAGGTCGATGGGGGAGAATTCACCTTCGCTGACCACGGTATCCCCGTCAATCACTTTCCATTTGACGTTGAAGCAGTCGAGGTTGATGAACGAGTAGCCGTTGGTGACGGCAATCTCCTCGGGAATATTCGTTGGGGCCACGGTGATGGACTGGTAACATTGCCTTATTTCCGGAAGATATTTCAGTGGCTTGCGGTCTGCGCTGACCAGTCCGTCCTGACCGGCTCCGAGGCAGGTGGGCTGCTCTCCGAAATCCCCCGCCAGATAAATCTTCCCGGAGGTGTCGCCATATTTGTATAGACCGTGGTCACACCACTCCCAGAAATAGCCTCCAATCATTCTCTCGGATTTGTAAATGTAGTCCCAGGTGGCCGTGATTCCCTGTTTGAAACTGTATTCGCACAG
>JAGHVE010000063.1 GCA_018064445.1 Candidatus Cacconaster equifaecalis | reverse complement strand
CCGGGGGATTTCCTTGTTTTTGGTCTTGTTGTTGTTAAAATTTAAACACGGGGCGCCCAGCGCCGTTCTGTCCTCACTTTTAAAAATGTTGCAAAACCGGGGCTTGCCTCGGTTTTGGCGCAACTTTCCAATAATTTCAATACAGATTCCTTGTCCTCACGGATTGCCGCAATACCGGGAAGGTTCTTTCCTTCTATGGCTTCTAGCATAGCGCCGCCGCCGGTGGAGACATAGCTTACCTTGTCTGCATAACCCATCTGGGTAACGGCTGCAACGGAGTCTCCGCCACCTACAAGGGTATATGCACCTTCAGCTGTTGCTTGAGCGAGATGCTCGGCAATCTGGAGTGTACCCTTCGCGAAGGCAGGCATCTCGAACACACCTACAGGCCCGTTCCAAAGGATTGTCTTTGAAGAAAGGATTATTTCCTTCCAGTTGTCGAGGGAAGCCTTGCCGGCATCCATTCCCTCCCAACCCTCAGGGATGTTGTTCGAAGGAACGACCTGAATCTTTGCATCATTGCTGAACTGGTCGGCTACGACTGTCTCGACGGAAAGGGAAATGTTGACACCGTTCTCCTTTGCGGTCCTGAGAATCTCGAGAGCATCGGGGATAAGGTCGTCCTCGTGAAGGGAGTTGCCGATCTCTCCGCCCTGAGCCTTGATGAATGTATAGCCCATACCGCCACCGATAATCAGGTTGTCGACCTTGGTTACGAGATTCTTGAGAACCTCGAGCTTTGAAGAGACTTTCGACCCGCCGATGATGGCTGTGAAGGGATGCTTCGCATTCTTGAGCACGTTGTCGATAGCCTTTATTTCACCGTTCATCAGGTAGCCGAACATCTTGTCATTGGGGAAGTACTTGGCAATCAGCGCTGTAGAAGCGTGAGCGCGGTGAGCGGTACCGAATGCGTCGTTGATGTAGCAGTCAGCGTATGAGGCGAGCTTGGCGACGAAAGCCTTCTGGCTCTCCTTGACGGCAGCCTTGGCGGCCTTCTTCTCCTCATCGGTTGCATCCTCTGCAAGTCCGCGGGGTTTGCCCTCTTCCTCTGCATAGAAACGGAGGTTCTCAAGAATCAGAACCTCACCGGGCTTGAGAGCCGCAGCCTGTTCGTCAGCTTTCTGGCAGTCGGGAGCGAACTGTACGGGAACTCCGAGATAACTGCTCACCCTGTCGATGATGTGCTTGAGAGAGAATTTGTCTGCAGGACCCTTCGGGCGGCCGAGGTGCGACATAATGATGAGGGAACCGCCACCCGCGAGAACCTTCTTCAGCGTGGGGATAGCTGCGCGGATTCTGGTGTCATCCGTGATTTCAAACTCGTCATTCAACGGAACGTTGAAGTCAACGCGTACAATGGCCTTCTTGCCATTAAAGTCATAAGTCTCAATGTTTTTCATATAGTGTTGTTTGTATATCTGCCCGTCAAAGCATACAAAAGTACAAAAATAATGCATATATTTGCAACAAAAGGGTGCAATATGACGATAGAAGAGCCGTCACGGGAGTGGAAGGATTATGAATTGATTGACTCCGGAGATTTCAGCAAACTGGAACGCTTCGGCAGTTACGTGATGATACGACCCGAGCCCAAGGCTCTGTGGAAGAGATCTTTGGGGTATGACCGGTGGCTCAGGATGGCCCACACCGAATTCAAGCCGGGCGCAGGATTCGGGAAGGCCGGGAAAGAGGACAGCGGTTCGTGGAACAGGCTCAAGGCGATGCCGGACCAGTGGGCAATCTCCTATCCTTCCTGCGGATTCAATCTTCGTCTGGGACTGACCAGTTTCAAGCACGTGGGCGTATTCCCCGAGCAGGCTCCGAACTGGGAATATATTCAGAGTCAGGTTCAAAGGTTGAAGACCTCCGGCAACTTGCAGGGAGCGCCGAAAGTGCTGAACCTCTTCGCATATACAGGTGCCGCCTCCCTTGCCGCCTGCAAGGCGGGAGCACAGGTGACACACCTCGATTCCGTGAGGCAGGTGGTGACCTGGGCCCGTGGAAATATGGAATTGAGTTCCTTGGACGGAATAAGATGGATTATCGAGGATGCCCTGAAATTCGCCCGCCGCGAAGCCAGACGGGGCAACCTCTACAACGGCCTGATTCTCGACCCTCCGGCATACGGGCACGGACCCGACGGTGAGAAATGGAAGCTGGACGAATGTCTTTTCGAACTTCTGGAGGCCTGCGCCGCCATTCTGGCTCCGTCCGATAGCTTTATGGTGCTCAATCTCTACTCCAACGGCTATTCCGCCGTCCTTGCCGACACCATTGTAAGAAGTGCCTTCGGCGACGGGTTCAATGCCCTGGACTATGGGGAGCTGGCGCTTCGCGACAGTTTCGGCAAAGCCTTGCCGCTAAGCGTTTTTTCAAGACTTGAAAGATAGAAGTATATGATGGATTTCTTGTCAGTAGTATGGAACGTGGATCCGGTCATAGTCAAGATCGGGCCGCTTGCAATCCGCTATTATTCCCTGCTGTTCATCGCAGGATTCCCTCTCGGTTACTGGCTGTTCACCAAATTCTACACACGTGCCGGCCTGGATACGAAAATACTTGAACCGCTGCTCTATGCGCTGCTCATCGGCACTATTGTCGGAGCCAGGCTCGGACACTGCATATTCTACCAGCCGGACTACTACTTCACCCCCGAGCACTTCGGGGAGATATTGCAGGTGTGGAAGGGAGGACTGGCCTCGCACGGAGGTACAGTCGGTGTGATACTCGCGCTTCTGTGGTATGCCCGCAAATATGGGAGGGCGTATGACTTCGACACGCTGTGGCTGTTCGACAGGCTGGCCATAGCCGTCTGCTTCGCTGCATTCTTCATCAGAATGGGGAACCTGTTCAATTCGGAAATATACGGGTGCGAGACCTCCCTGCCCTGGGGATTCGTTTTCGTGAGGGCCGGCGAGACCGCCGCTAAACATCCTACACAACTTTACGAGGCTTTCTCCTATCTGATTCTCGGTCTTGTCCTTCTGCTTGTCTATCTGAAGGGGATAAACAAGGTCCATCAGGGATTCTTCCTCGGAGTATTCTTCATCGGATGCTTCGGAATGAGGTTCCTCATAGAGTTCATCAAGGAAAAGCAGGTGGATTTCGAAGAGGGAATGGCTTTGGATATGGGACAGATTCTGAGCATCCCATTCATCCTTGCAGGCATATATTTTGTATGGTACAGCATCTCAAGGAAGTTGCCGGCCGAACGTGTTCCGAAAGCAAAGACACATTACTGTCCGCCCCCAAAATCAAAGAGAAACGATTACTCAACCAAATAACATTAAAAAATCTGATATTATGAAGACAAAGTATTCAGGCACCCAGACCGAGAAAAATCTGGAAGCGGCATTCGCCGGTGAATCACAGGCAAGAAACAAGTATACCTATTTCGCTTCAAAGGCCAAGAAGGAAGGCTACGAGCAGATTGCTGCCCTTTTCCTCAAAACCGCTGACAACGAGAAGGAACACGCCAAACTGTGGTTCAAGGAGTTGAACGGAATCGGCTCGACAGCCGAAAACCTTGCGGCAGCCGCCGAAGGAGAGAACTTCGAGTGGACTGATATGTACGAAGGCTTCGCAAAGACCGCGGAAAAGGAAGGATTCCCCGAACTGGCCTGCAAGTTCCGCCTTGTCGCCGCAATCGAGAAGAGACACGAAGAGCGCTACCGCGCCCTGCTCAAGAACGTCGAGACAGCCGAAGTGTTCAAGAAGAGTGAAGTGAAGGTTTGGGAATGCCGCAACTGCGGGCACATCATCATCGGAACCAAGGCCCCCGAGGTATGCCCTACCTGCGCACACCCCCAGTCATATTTCGAAATTCACGAGGAAAACTACTAGGAATTACATACCCATTCCGCCATCGACCTGAATCACCTGTCCGGTGACGTATGAAGCCAGATCGCTGGCAAGGAAGGTGCAGACCTTTGCAATCTCCAATGGGAGTCCACCGCGGCGAAGCGGAATCTTGGACTCCCATTCTTTCAATGTCGCCTCAGGAAGGGATTTTGTCATATCTGTCAGGATGAAACCCGGAGCGACCACGTTTGCACGAACCCCACGGGAACCCAGTTCCTGCGCAATCGACTTGGCCAGTCCTATCATCCCCGCCTTGGATGCGGAATAGTTGCACTGACCGGCATTGCCGTGAATACCCACGACGGAACTGATGTTGATGATGGAGCCGCCTTTCTGCCTGAGCATCACGGGAGAAACTGCGTGAATGAAGTTGAATGCGCTCTTCAGATTCACGGTCAACACCGCATCCCACTGGGATTCCGTCATTCTCAGCATAAGTCCGTCTTTCGTGATTCCCGCATTGTTCACCAGAATGTCAATGCGTCCGAACTCAGACATCGCAGCCTCCACGGCGGCGTGGACATCCGGGAATGAGGATGCATCGGATGCAATGGCCAGAACCTTCGCACCGGACGATTCCAGTTCGGCCTTCGTGGCCAGGGCACTGTCATCAATCACAAGGTCAGTAAAAACAATGTCAGCCCCTTCAGAAGCGAATGTAAGGGCAATCTGCCTGCCTATTCCTCTGGCGCCTCCTGTTACCAGCGCCACTTTTTTGTCAAGAAGTCCCATATTGTCAGTGTGAAAGTATGTCAAGAACGTTGATAAGTTCCTTGTCGATAGGTTTGTTCAGTTTGATGGCCTTGGAGATGGGGACGTTGAGAAGGACATCATCCCAGATGGCTATCATCACGTTGCGCTGCCCCTCCTTCAACGCCTCGATTGCCGCGACTCCCATCCTGGATGCCAGGATACGGTCGTAAGCGCTGGGCTTGCCTCCCCTCTGGAGATGGCCCAGAATCGATACCCGCACGTCATATTGCGGATACTCCTTGCGGACACGCTCGGCATAGTGCATTGCACCCCCGTCCTTCTCCGATACAATGACTATCGAGCTGTTCTTCGTCTTCCTGATGCCCCTTTCGATGAAAGTGGCCAGTTGGTCTATGTCCGTACTGTCTTCGGGGATTATTGCAGCCTAGGCCCCCGCGGCGATGGCACTGTTCTGAGCGAGGAAGCCGGCATCCCGTCCCATCACCTCGACAAAGAAGATGCGGTCGTGGGAAGTGGCGGTGTCGTGTATCTTGTCCACGCACTCCACTATCGTATTGAGAGCAGTATCATAACCTATCGTGTGGTCGGTGCCGTAAAGGTCGTTGTCGATGGTGCCCGGAAGCCCGATGACAGGAATGTCGTACTCACGGGCAAGGTCCTGGGCACCTGCAAGGGATCCGTTGCCGCCGATGACGATAAGGGCATCTATTCCGAACTTCCGTATCGTCTCATACGCCTTGGCGCGCCCCTCGACGGTCCTGAATTCATCGCTGCGGGCAGTCTTGAGGATGGTACCTCCCCGCTGCATCAGGTTTGAAACGCTTTCCGTGCTGAATTCCTTGATTTCACCGTGAATAAGGCCTTCCCATCCGCGATAGATTCCGTAAACTTTCCAACCTTCGCATATTGCGGCACGTGTCACGGCACGAATCGCAGGGTTCATTCCGGGCGCGTCACCTCCGGAAGTAAGGACGCCGATAGCTTTGATTCCGTTCATAGCTCAAATTGTATTAGCCAACAAATCATATTCGTCGGCGCTTTCTATTTTCACGTTCAAAAATTGTCCCGCAACCGTTTCCGGAGAGACCTTCGACAGCGAGGCCGCGTCACCTATAAGAATCTGGCCGTCCACCTCGGGGGATTCCCCGTAACTTCTGGCGACAAGGACTCCGTCCTGAAAGCCATCCACAAGCACCCGTTCCAGTGTACCTATGCGGGAGATGTTGTAATCCAGCGAGATGCCGCTCTGGAGTTCCATCAGCCGTTCATACCTCTCACGCTTTTCCTCAGGGGAGACCTCATCCTTGAGGTGTGACGCCCCGTAAGTGCCCTCCTCTTCAGAATATTCGAAAGCCCCCAGCCGCTCGAACCTGCACTCCTTCACGAAATCGAGGAGAGACTCGAACTCACGGCGCCCCTCCCCGGGGTGGCCCACCATAAGGGTGGTACGGAGCACAAGATTGGGTATATCCCGTCTGAGGCGTGCTATGAAATCCCGTGTCTGTGAAGAGGTGATAGTCCTTCTCATCGCCCTGAGAACAGAATCCTCCGAATGTTGCAGGGGAATGTCAAGATACCTGCAGAGTTTCGGGTTGGAGGCCATCTGCTCTATCACGTCCTCCGGAAAATCGTCCGGATAACTGTAGTGCAGTCTGAGCCATTCTATGCCTTCGACCCGTGAGAGTTGTTCCAGAAGATATCCCAGCTTGCGCTTTCCATACAGGTCCAGACCATACCAGGCCGTGTCCTGCGCTATCAGTATAAGTTCCTTCACGCCTCTTGCAGCAAGCATTTCCGCCTCGCTGACAAGCTTTTCCACCGGCACGCTGACGTGAGGTCCGCGTATCAGCGGAATTGCGCAATAGGAACACCTTCTGTCGCACCCTTCCGAAATCTTGAGATATGCATAGTGTGACGGAGTGGTGAGAACCCTGTCGATGGAGTCGAAGGTCATCACCCCCTGCCAGCTGTCAACCTCCGGTATCTCCGCCTCTATCTCACCCCTGTACCTCTGGCTGAGGCATCCGAACACCGACAACTTGCTGATATAACCCTCTTTTTTTGCCCGTACCGCCTCCAGAATCGTATTTATGGACTCCTCCTTGGCGTCATTGATGAACCCGCAGGTGTTTACAATCACCTCGTCCACCTTTCCTGTCGTCAGGTCAACATCCGGAGGAACAAGTTGATATCCCCTGTCCTGCAGCACCGACATCAGACGTTCGGAATCCACAAGGTTCTTGGAGCAACCGAGAGATATGACCTGTATCCTTTTCAAATCCCGCTATTCTTCTTTCTTTTCCTCCTCTTCCTCAACGAACTCCAGAGAGCCGAATTCGGCCAGACAGTTGTACCAGTCCAGAACCTTTTTCATATGGGAGACGTAGAAGCGGTCTTCATCGTATGTGGGGAGCACTGCCCTGAAGAATTCCTTTATCTTGTCAGGGCTGCTTTTCGAATCCATCGCCCTGGCCTTCGAGGTCTTCTCGGCTATAGCCTCAAGCACCTGTTTCATAGACACTTCGCCATCTTCAGTATAGATGGATATGTCCGAGAGGGAACTTACTTTCGAAGAAGGTCCGAAAGCTTTCCTCTGACCGGTAATCAGCGACTGGGCGATGATGCCGTTTCTTGACTGTGCCACATATTCAAAAAGTCCGTGTTCTCCCGATACGGAGATGATTTTCTTAAGATCTGTCTTTTCCATTTTTCAATTTTTCAATAATATCAATCAAGGCAGGCAGAATCATCTGTCTGTCATCAGTTTCAATCACAAAGTCCGCACGGGCGGACAAGTCCTCCTGACACTCCATCCTTTTCAATACCGCCTCCCGGGAGAGTCCGTCACGAGCCATCACCCTGCCGACTCGCACGTCACGGGGAACCGTGACGTAGAGCACATAATCAGGAATATCCCTCAAGGCGGTTTTCTGAAGCATCACGGCCGATTCAATGACAACCACTTCAGCGCCGCATCCGGCCTTCCACCTCCCGAATTCCCGTATGACGGCGGGATGGACTATTGCCTCCACCTTTTCAAGCGCCCCGGAATCGGAGAAAATTTTCGAAGCAAGAGCCTTTCTGTCAAGATGTCCGTCAACTATGACGTCACTTCCGACCGCATCGGCAACTCTCCCCAGCAATTTTCCATCCTTTTCATAAAGCGCCTTTGCGCAACTGTCCGTGTCGAAGGAAGGAACCCCGAGAGCGGAGAGAGCCTTGACAACGCACGATTTGCCACTGCCTATCCCACCGGTACACAATATCGTCTTGACCGCAGCCATCAATCATCCTCCACTATTATGCCCTCCACAACCGGAGGGAAAATTTCATACTGATATACCGGAACCTTGCTTCCGTTGACCAGAACAGGAATAAGTCTCGCAGACTTCGAATCGATGACATCATCGTAGTCGACGGTGACGGAAATCGAATTGAGGAACGCATTCTGTTTGGTACCGAAGGGAACCCTGCAGCTCACCCTGACTTCAGAAGGCAGAGTAAGCAGTGACTTCTGAACAGGCACATTGGCGACAGCCACTTTCATAGTGGTCTCCAACTCGACATACCTCCCGACGGAAACGGAGTAGCGCACCTGATCCTTGTTGATTGTTATCCCGTCCGGAACGTCAAGCCTGACATAGCCGTTCACAGGAGACATAAGATTCTCGTGGGAAATAGGCTCCGTCATAATTTCAGTAATCTGGGCCAGTTCATCCGCAGGTCCGTAAAGAAAGACTGAGTCAGGCTTTATCTGGATGTTTCCCACCTTCATATATTGAGGGCAGAACTCAAGATTCGACACCACGGTCACGGGTACGCGCCGGTAATTCTGACGGACGAATTTCAGGGTAAGCGATTCCGTGTCGAAAAAGTCAATGACAATATGCTCTCCAAGAGCCTCCATCACCCGTTCCCGTATTGCCTGGACAGGCAATGTGAATGAATCGTCATTGTTATGGATCATCTCCGCCTTGTCAACTTCAATCTGCAGATCCATCGGGCGACGGCGGAATCCTCTGGCCTTCATTATGTAGTATCCGGCGGCCTTCCCCCTCACAAGCAGAAGCTCGTCAGCCACGGCAGAGGGAGAATATCCCACCATATCCGTGGAGACTGTCACCCTGTACTGCAAAAAGGCCGAATAATCCAGAGAAAGGACGTGCAAAGCCCATACAAAACAGGACAGCAACAGGGAGATAAGGAATATCACCCAGTCCCGTTTCATTTAGTTTGCGTTGGCGTCGCTGAAATCCTTTACAAGAGAAGCCTTGTCAACCTTCAGTTTGACATCCTTGTCCACTTCGAGGAGGACTGTCGCAGACCCTTCCTTGACTTCGCAGATTGTACCATATATTCCGCCCACGGTCACGACTTTGTCACCTTTCTTGAGGGCATCACGGAATTTCTGCATCTCCTTCTGCTTTTTCTGCTGGGGCCGGATCATAAAGAGCCACATCACCACAAAAATCAGAACAAGCATCAGAATCATTGAAAGTCCGCCGCCCTGCTGTGCGGCCTGCTGGAGGAAAATAAGTGTTTTCATATTTCGTTTTGTTCAGTTTGTCAATTCTGCAGCAGCCCCCTGCCCTGTTTGGAGACCTCACCTGAAGCGATTTTCTCCTGTATCACCCTGTCAAGTATGCCGTTGACAAAGATACGGCTGTTGGGAGTGCTGTAATATTTCGCTATTTCCACGTATTCATTGATTGTCACCTTTATCGGGATTGTCGGGAAAGAGACGGCCTCGGTGATTCCCAGAATAATCAGGGCCGCATCCGTCGGGACCAGCCTCTCGGTGTCCCAGTTGGCCAGCTTGCCGGAGACCAGGCTGAAATATTCGTCATACCTCAGCAACGCATCGCCCAACAGCCTTTCCCCGTATGCCTTGTCCTCCTCCTTCGTGAAAGTCGTCGGGTGGACAATGGCCTTTTTCCTCTTCGTCACCTCGATATTGGCGATAATCACATTGAGGACATAGGCCAGATCGTCTATCCAATATATAGACTTCTCCTCAAGAATCTGAGCCAGATCCTCGTCATCCTCGAATTCATCCTGAAAAATGCAGGATGCCAGCGTGCAGTCCTCTTCGAAGGAATCTACCCCGGACTCCATATAGTTCCTGTAATAATCCTTGGTCACCATCGAATTGTAGACTTTCCTGGCGAAGACGTCATATTCGTTCCAGACAAGGGAATGTTTCTGGCAGAACATCCCGAATTTGGGATCCTCGGCCAGAAGGGAGAAAAACCTGTTGTTCACGAATTTCAGATTGGGGTTCATCTCCTCCTCCGTGGGCTTGAACTTGCTCATTCCCGTATCGATATGCTGCCGCGCCACATCCACCAGAGACGCGGAGAAATTCATAATGAAATAATACAGTTCCCTGACCTTCTCACAGGAAAAATCGAACTCCTTTATCGCTGCAGGCAAATCCACGTCCCCTGAAGCTTCGCAGGCGTAAAGTGCCTTGAACGCCTTAATACGAATCAGCCGTCTGGAAATCATATTTATTTTTACAACTTTATTTCAAATAATTTGCAAATATAGTTCTTTCAACCAAAAAATAAATTTATCTTTGTGAAAACAAATCCAAAAAAGAGCGATTATGTACACAGATGACTATGGAAATTCGGGAATGCAGGAACGCGGCGGTGATGACGTATATTCAAAGCCGGTGAGGGCCGGAAAGAGGACTTACTTCTTTGACGTGAAGGCTACCAAGGGAAACGATTTCTATCTGACAATCACCGAAAGCAAGCGCCGCATCGAGCAGGACGGCCGTCAGGTATTCGACAAACACAAGATTTTCCTCTACAAGGAAGATTTTGAAAAATTCGCAGAGGGTCTGTCCGAGGCCGTGGAGTACATAAAGAAGAACTGCCCCATTCAGGATGTTCCTTCATACGAAAGAAGACAGGATCAGGGAGCCGAGTTTTCAGACGTGAACTTCGAGGAACTTTAGAAAACCTGCCGCATAGCGGAACAGATGACAGGACAGCCGGTAAAATCGCCGGCTTTTTTTATAAACAACAGAGTATGAAACATTTTTCTTTACCGGAAGAAGGCGGTCTGAAGATTGAAAGAATACCTTCCGACATCCTTCACAGTTTTGACAGAATCCCGACGGAAGTCTTTCCGGATGTAGAAACAGCCGCCCGCTATATAGCGGACGTCATAATATCCGCCATTAATTCCCACAAGTCTGACCGTCCGTTCAAACTCGGGGTGACAACCGGACGGACTCCTCTGACACTATATCAGGAACTGCGCGAAAGATTCATCGCAGGGGAAGTGAGTTTCAAAAACGTGGAAATATTTTCCATAGACGAATACTATCCGTCCAAGCCGACTGACAGCCAGAGCCGCAACCGGCGCCTGCACGATGACATCCTCAACGTGATTGACATCCTGCCTGAGAACATACACATTCTTGACGGAACCATTGATGTCAAGGAGATTGACTCCCACTGCAAAATTTTCGACGAGAAGGCGAGAAATCTGGACCTTCTTGTCGTAGGTGTAGGTGACGGAGGCCAGGTCGGATTCAACGAATCAGGCTCGACACGCGCCTGTCGCACAAGGCTCGTCCATCTTCCCTACAAATCCAGGAAGCGTCAGGCCAAGAATTTCAACGGAGACCTTGCGGAAACTCCTGAAATGGCCCTGACAATGGGTATCGGAACGATGATGAGCGCCAGACGGATTGTCCTAATGGCCTGGGGCGAAGCCAAAAGCCACGCTATCAAGCAGATTGTCGAGGATCCGGAGACATCCGCCTGTCCCGCGTCTTATTTTCAGGAGCACGACAACGTCAAGTTGTATGTAGACAAGGTCGGAGCGGAATTCCTGACAAGATATGAAGCCCCGTGGATGATCGGTCCCTGCAACTGGACCCGCAAGATGCGCAGGAAAGCCGTAATCTGGCTTTGCAGGAAGGTGGGCAAGCCCATCCTCAAGCTCTCCCTTCAGGACTATCTGGACAATTCGCTGGGAGAGTTGCTGGAACAGTACGGCCCATACGACAAGATAAACATCGACATCTTCAACGACCTCCAGCATACGATTACCGGATGGCCGGGAGGAAAGCCTGGTTCCGACGAGCCCACACGGCCTGTCAGTTCAAAGCCGTTTCCCAAGACTGTCCTCATTTTTTCACCTCACCCCGACGATGACGTCGTTTCAATGGGCGGCACTTTCATAAGACTTGTACACCAGGGTCATAACGTCCACGTGGCCTACGAGACTTCAGGCAACGTCGCAGTTCACGATGATGTCGTGCTCCAGCATATGGACGCGGCCTTTCAACTCGGATTCGAGGACAGATTCGAGCAGGTGAAAAAACTGATTGAATCCAAGATTCCCGGTGCGGCAGAGCCGAAGGAGCTGCTGGCTATCAAGGCTGGAATCCGAAGAAGTGAAGCGAGAGGGGCCTGCCGCAGTTTCGGACTTGCAATGGACCACGTGCATTTCCTGAATCTCCCGTTCTATGAATCCGGAGGCATCATCAAATTGCCGCGCACCCAGACTGACGTGGATATAATAAAGAACCTTATCAAAGATATCAAACCGGACCAGATTTATATGGCCGGGGACCTCGCGGACCCTCACGGAACCCACCGGGTATGCACCGAGGCGGCGCTGGAGGCCATAGAGCAACTTCACGAAGAAGGGTTCAAAGGCATCGACCAGTGCACTATCTGGCTGTACAGAGGCGCCTGGATGGAATGGGACCTGGGCAGCGTAGATATGGCCGTACCCCTTTCACCGGACGAGGTGATCGAGAAACGGCACGCAATCTACCGTCACCTCTCACAGAAAGACATAATGCCCTTCCCCGGAGATGATACCCGTGAATTCTGGCAGAGAGCCGAAGACCGCACCCAAGCAACCGCACGCCTGTATGACTCGCTCGGTATGGCGGAATATCAGGCGATGGAGGTGTTCCTCAGACTGAAATAATCAGATTTTGCTGTCGCAGTAGGCGCAACGGACCGTGCCGTCACTTGACTTATGGAAAAGGTGACGGACCGGTTCGTTGCGGCTTATGCATTTGGGGTTACGGCATACCGCAGCCTCATCCTCATAGAATTCCGGATGTCCGGCCATCTTGCGGGTAGGGTCGTCCTTCCATCTGATAAGGCTCAGTATAAGCGCCATACGCACGAACTTGCCGTTGCCCACCTGGCGGAAATATGCGGCGCGGGGATCATCGTCCACCTCCGGCCTGATTTCATTGACGCGGGGCAGAGGGTGAAGGACGCACATATTCTTCTTTGCAAGAGCCATCTTCTCATTGTCAAGCACGAAACTGTCCTTGACTCTCTCGAACTCGTCCAGATCGAGGAACCTCTCCTGCTGGACCCTGGTCATATAGAGTACGTCAAGCTCCCCGATGACCTCCTCTATCGTCTTGACTTCACGGTAATTGACTCCCTGACGGTCACATACGTCACGCTTGATGTAGTCCGGAAGCCTCAGTTCATCGGGGGCGATGAGGACTACGCTGATATTTTCATACCTCGTCAGAGCCTTTATGAGGGAGTGGACCGTCCGGCCGAACTTGAGGTCTCCGCAGAAACCGATTGTAATGCCGTCGATATGGCCGATTTCCCTCTTGATTGTCAGGAGGTCAGTCAGGGTCTGGGTAGGATGCGCGTGGGATCCGTCACCGGCATTGATAATCGGAATGTGCGCCGCCTGCGAGGCCACATAGGGAGACCCCTCAAGAGGATGCCTCATTGCAACGATATCCACGAAATTCTCAACCACCCGGACAGTGTCGGCCACCGTCTCTCCCTTGCTCACGGAGGTATTGCGGGCATCGGAGAAGCCCAGAACCTGCCCTCCGAGTTCCATCATCGCAGAGGTGAAACTGAGACGGGTGCGGGTTGACGGTTCATAGAAGAGAGTTGCCAGTTTATGGTACTTCAGGACCTCGCGGTACTTTTCGCGGTTGGCGATGATATCTTCTGCGAGAGCGATTATTTCATCGGTCTCCTGTTTCGTGATGTCTGTGGGGTCAATGAGATGTTTCATAGGATATCGGTTTTAGAATCTTATCTGATCCAGCTTTCATCGGATGGGTTGTTCCTGAACTTGAGGATGCGATCCTTCCACTGCGGGGCAATCAGGCCTTTTTCCACGGCGACATCCACCAGAACGTCCAGATTGCTCAGGGAATGGTTGACCACGCCGGCCTGTGCGAAGCGGTCGAGACCTTTCTTCATACCATAGGTGAAGATGCTGACGATGCCAAGGACATCCGCTCCGGCCTCGCGAAGGGCTTCGACAACCTCCAGAGCACTGCCGCCCGTTGATACAAGGTCCTCGATGACAACGACTTTCATTCCCTTCTCAAGACGGCCTTCAATCTTGTTGTTGCGGCCGTGCGTCTTTGCCTCACCCCTGACATATCCCATGGGAAGGCCGAGAATCGATGCCGCGATTGCAGCATGTGCGATGCCGGCGGTACTGGTTCCCATCAGTGATTCGGCCTGAGGGAATTCTGCCTTTACGGTATCCGCGATAGCCTGCTCGACTATGGTGCGTGCACCGGGGGCTGAAAGAATCAGCCTGTTGTCACAATATATCGGGCTCTTTATTCCGCTGGCCCAGGTAAACGGCTGTTCGGGGCGAAGGAACACGGCCCCTATGCTGAGAAGTTGTTCGGCGATAATCTTTTCCATAGGTTCTATTGTTGCAAAAATTCTTTGACACATCTGTTGTAAGCAGCCACGGGGTCGACGGCGGCAGTGATGGGGCGTCCGACCACGATGAAGTCAGAGCCTATTTCCCTTGCACGCGCCGGGGTAGTGATTCTCACCTGATCGTCGGCGGCGGAGTCGGCGAAGCGGATTCCGGGGGTGACGGCAAGGAAAGAGCCGCCGCAGCGTTCCTTGACGATTGACGCTTCGAGAGGCGAACATACAACGCCGTCAAGGCCGGCGGCAGCAGCATTTGCGGCATAATGGGCAATCACCTCCCCAATCGGACGCTCTATAAGAAGGTCCTGACGCATCCTCTCCTCCGAAGTGGAGGTAAGCTGAGTGACCGCGACAAGAAGCGGGCGGGTGCCGTCTTCGCGTGTAAGTCCTTCCAGCGCAGCCTTCATCATCTCAACGGTGCCCCCCGCGTGAATATTGGTCATATCGACGTCCAGACCGGAAAGGACACGCATTGTCTTGCGGACGGTATTTGGAATGTCGTGCAGTTTGAGGTCCAGGAAAATCCTGTGCCCGCGGCTTTTTATGTCGCGCACTATCTGAGGTCCCGCGGCATAGAAAAGTTCCATACCTATCTTCACGAACGGTTTTCTTTCGCACTCTGAAAACTTGTCCAGAAAAGAGAGCACTTCTTCAGCACCGCTGAAATCGCACGCCACTATCACGTCTTTCATACAATTCCTATTATTTCGTTGATATTTTCAATATGAAGTTCTTCCATAAGCAGAGGCAATTCCTTCACTATGTCACTGCAAACCATCGGATTGCGAAGATTCTCAGCTCCCACCTGTACGGCAGTCGCACCGGCCATCATCATCTCCACCACATCGGAAGCGCACGACACTCCCCCGCATCCCATTATCGGCAGTGAACAGGCATTGTGCACCTGATTGACCATACGCAGGGCCACGGGAAGAACCGCCCGGCCGCTGAACCCGCCATACTTGTTGGCAACGACAGGCTTGCGCCGGCGGATATCTATCCGCATCCCGAGGATTGTATTGATAAGGGTGAGTCCGTCAGCTCCGGCATCCTCACAGGCGCGGGCTATGGCCGCGATATCCGTGACGTTGGGACTGAGTTTTATGAAAACAGGCTTCGTGCTGACCTTCTTCACGGCGCGGGTCACCTCCGCCGCCGTGGAGGCGTCCGTCCCGAATGCGAGCCCGCCGCCGTGGACATTGGGGCAGGAGATGTTTACTTCAATGATATCCACGCCGGGAGAGGCGGAAACGGCACTGCAGCATTTCTCATACTCCTCAATGCCGAACCCGCTGACATTCGCTATCACGACTCCGCCGTATATTTTTCTCAGGGCAGGGATTTTCTCCCCGACAAGCACCTTCACCCCGGGATTCTGGAGTCCCACGGAATTTATCATCCCGCCCGGACATTCAGCAATTCTGGGGCACTCATTCCCGAAGCGGGGTTCAAGAGTCGTCCCCTTCAGGCTTATTCCGCCAAGGCAATTGATGTCATAGAATGACGATGCTTCCAGACCGAACCCGAAGGTTCCGCTGGCCGGGACAACGGGATTTTTGAGTTCCATCCCGCACAAATTCACAGAAGTCACCATATCACCTCCTCCTTTTTGAACACCGGACCGTCGAAGCAGACACGCCTGGGGCCATCGGTCGTATGACAGGTGCATCCGAAGCAGATGCCGCAACCGCAGCCCATCCTCTCTTCGAGGCTTACCTGTCCGCTGATATCAAGCTTGCGGCACACAGCCTCCATCATCACCTTGGGTCCGCAGGTATAGAAAAAGTCGTATCCCCCGTCCAGAGTGTCAATTACATCCGTGACGAGGCCCTTGATTCCGACCGAGCCGTCCATAGTTGCCACCCTGACTCCGGCGCCCAGTTTCCTGTATTCGTCGAACAGTATCAATTCCGAGGCATTGTTGTAGCCCAGTACAACCATAACTTCCTTCCCCTGTGCAATCAGTTCCTTCACAAGATGGAACGTCGGGCTGGCGCCTATTCCACCGCACACCACCAGGGCCTTCTCCCTGCACAGCGAAGTGTCGAAGCCGTTCCCGAGTCCTGTCAGAAGATTGACATTGCGTCCCTCCTTCCATCCGGTCATCTTCTCCGTACCCTGTCCGACAACCTTGTATATGAGAGAAAGCGTATCCTTCGTCCAGTCCGTAACGGCAAAGGGACGGCGGAGAAAACATCCGTCCACCTCGACGTCGGCGAACTGCCCTCCACGGAGCATACCTTCAGTGTCTCCGCCGAGAGTCATCCGCCAGATGCGGGAGGCGATGCGGCTGTTCTCAAGAATCGTGTAGTCGCCCTGTCTCATAGTCTATTTATATTCCTCGTCAATCGTTGATATTCCGAGTGTTATCTCCTCCAGCACATCCAGCAGCACCCCTACGGTCTCAAGAGCCGTAAAGAGAGTCACGTTGTTCTCCACGGCGGCACGCCGGATTTCATATCCGTCAAGGCGCGTACTGTGCTGGTTGATGTCAATGGTATTGATGACGTAGCTTACGTGGCCCTTGCGCAGGACGCTGACAATATCGTCGCTTCCGTCGGTGATCTTGCCGAGGGCCCTTGTCCTGATGCCGTGGGCCTTGAGGAACCTGGCCGTGCCTTCGGTTGCAACCACGTTGAATCCCAGGTCATAGAAACGCTTTATCAGCGGCAGTGCGGCCGGTTTGTCCGCATCCGCGATGGTTGCGAAGACGGTTCCGTAATTGACCACGTTGACCCCGGATGCCTGCAGCGACTTGTAAAGCGCGCGCTTGAGGGAATCGTCATATCCTATGGCCTCTCCGGTCGATTTCATTTCGGGAGAGAGATATGTGTCGATGCCCTTGAGTTTTCCGAAGGAGAAGGCCGGGCTCTTGACATAATGTCTCCGGCGCTCGGGGTAGTAAGTCTGCGTTATCCCCTGCTCCGCCAGGCTGTGTCCGAGCATCACCATCGTGGCAATCTTGGCCATCTGGATTCCGGTCGACTTGGAGAGGAACGGGACGGTGCGTGACGACCTGGGGTTGACCTCGATTACATATACGTCCTCGTGGTCATCGACTATGAACTGTATGTTGAACAGTCCGACAATGCCTATTTCCAGACCGAGGCGGCGGGTATAGTCCACGATGCGGTCCTTGACCTTCTGACTCAGCGAGAATGAAGGATATACGCTGATGGAGTCGCCGCTGTGTATGCCGGTCCTCTCGGTATGCTCCATAATGCCGGGGATGAACACCTCTTTGCCGTCGCAGATTGCATCCACCTCCGTCTCCTTGCCCATAATGTACTTGTCCACAAGCACGGGGGAATCCACGTTGATTTCCACGGCATTGTGAAGATAGTGCCTGAGCGCCTCCTCGTTGCCCACAATCATCATCGCGCGGCCTCCCAGGACGAATGAGGGACGGACCAGCACCGGATATCCTATCTCCGCGGCGGCCCTCACACCCTCCTCGACGTCAGTGACAGCCTTTGCACGGGGCTGGGGAATTCCCGTCTTTCTCATAATCGCCTCGAACAGCTTGCGGTCCTCGGCATTGTCGATGGCCTCGATCTGGGTGCCGATGATGGGGACGTCGAAGCCTGCCAGGGGGTTGGCAAGGTTGATTGCCGTCTGACCTCCGAGGGTCACTATCACTCCTTTTGGTTTCTCCAACCGTATGACGTTCATAACGTCCTCGACGGTGAGGGGCTCGAAGTAGAGTTTGTCGGATATCGTGTAGTCCGTGGAGACAGTTTCGGGGTTGTTGTTGATGATGATGGCCTCATAGCCGGCTTCGCGGATTGCCCAGATTGCGTGCACGGTCGAGTAGTCAAACTCCACACCCTGCCCGATTCTGATGGGTCCGGCTCCGAGCACAAGAATCTTCTCCCTGTCGCTGACGACGGATTCGTTCTCCTGCTCGTAGGTGGAATAGAAGTAGGGCACGTCGGCATCGTGCTCGGCGGCACAGCTGTCTATGAACTTGTAGGTCGGATTGATGTTCTTCGACCATCGCCACTCAATTATCTCCTTCTCGGGTACTCCGCCCCAAAGCTGTCCTATGTATTTGTCGCTGAAGCCCAGCCTCTTGGCCTTGAGCATCAGGTCCGCATCGAACGGAGAAGCCGCAAGTTCCCTTTCCATAGATATGATGTTGCACAATTTCTCAAGGAACAGCATATCTATCTTGGTGATATCGTATATAATCCTGATATCCACCCCATTGCGTATCAGTTGCGCGATTGCCAGCAGGTGGTCGTCAGGGAATTTGGCTATGTACTGGAGAAGGTCCTTGTCGCTGGCCGACTCGAATTTCTTCTTGTGGATGTGGCAGGCCCCTATCTCGAGTGAGCGGATGGCCTTGAGAAGGCTCTCCTCAAAGGTGCGGCCTATGCTCATCACCTCGCCCGTGGCTTTCATCTGGGTGCCGAGTTCGTTGGTCGCCTCGATGAACTTGTCGAAGGGGAACCTTGCTATCTTGCTGACGATGTAGTCTATGGAAGGTTCGCAGCAGGCGGGGGCGTTCGCCACCGTTATCTCGTCGAGGGTCAGTCCCACGGCTATTTTGGCCGTCACTCTTGCAATGGGGAATCCGGACGCCTTGGACGCCAGCGCCGAAGAGCGGGAAACCCTGGGGTTGACTTCGATGATGTAGTAGTCGAACGAGAGGGGGTCGAGAGCGAACTGCACGTTGCAGCCGCCTTCGATTTTCAGAGCGCGTATCAATTTGAGGGCGCTTTCGCGGAGCATCTCATATTCCTTGTCTGCAAGGGTCTGCACGGGAGCCACGACTATCGAGTCACCCGTGTGGATTCCGACGGGGTCCACGTTCTCCATCGAGCAGATTGTTATGGCCGTGTCATTGGCATCCCTCATCACCTCGAACTCAATCTCCTTGTAACCCTTGACGCTCTTCTCAATCAGGACCTGATGCACAGGCGAGAGGGCGAGGGCGTTTCTCATCATCTCGGCAAGTTCCGCGGGGTTGGCCGCGAATCCTCCGCCCGTGCCACCGAGCGTGAACGCGGGACGCAGCACGACGGGATAGCCTATTTCGACAGCTGTCTTGAGGGCCTCCTCGGTGGAGTAGCATATCTGGGAGGGAATAACCGGCTCACCGAGGCTGATGCAGAGTTCCTTGAACAGTTCCCGGTCCTCAGCCTGTTCGATGCTTTGGAAGGAGGTTCCGAGGATTTCCACGTGACACTCGTCAAGTACGCCTTTCTTCGCCAGTTTCACGGCAAGGTTAAGGCCTGTCTGACCTCCCAGCCCGGGAACTATCGCATCTGGGCGCTCATATCTGATGATTTTTGCAATATATTCAAGGTCAAGAGGTTCCATATACACCTTGTCGGCGATATGGGTATCCGTCATTATCGTGGCGGGATTCGAATTGACCAGAACGACCTCATACCCCTCTTCTCTCAGGGCGAGGCAGGCCTGTGTGCCCGCATAGTCGAATTCCGCAGCCTGACCTATCACGATAGGGCCTGACCCTATCACCATAATCTTCTTGATGTCTGTTCTCTTAGGCATATCTTATCCCTCCATTGCAATTACAAATTCGTCGAAAAACGAGGTCTCTTCCGGCCCGGGGCCTCCCTCCGGATAGAACTGCACGGCGCTCACCCTGTCCTTTCCGCATTCGATCCCTTCCACCGTTCCCGTGGCGACGTCTATGTATGATACCTCCAGAGCCGTCTTTTTCAGGGATTCAGCATCGAGGGAGTATCCGTGATTGGCCTCCGCACTGCAGATGCGTCCGGTTGACAACCTGCGGACGGCTCGTCCTCCGTGAAATCCGCATTTCATTCTCTCTACGGCCGCTCCATAGGAAAGGCCTACCAGCCCCTGTCCGATGTTTATGCCATATATCGGCATCTTTCCCTTCAGTGCGTTGATGACTTCCATCAGTTCGGGAAGATTGCGGGGGTCGCCGGGGCCTCCTGCAATCAGGATTCCGTCGGGATTGAAAGCCAGGATGTCGCTCACAGAGGTGTTGAAGGGGACGATTGTCACGTTGCAGCCTTTCTTGTTGAGGGCGTCTATCACGGCATATTTCACTCCGCAGTCTATCAGTACGACGTCGAAGTTATGCTGGGGAGTTCTGGAAAACCACCTCTTTCGGCAACTTACTTTCTCGATGGGACGCGTGTCCTCGGGTGTGGCGGCAATCAGGCGAAGGGCATCTTCCAGGCTTGTCTCCTCATCCACTATTGCGGCCTTGAGGGAGCCGCCGTCGCGGAGTTTGCGGGTAAGCATACGGGTGTCGAGGCCCGCGATGCAGGGAGTGCCGTGTTCCTCCAGTTCCTCGGAGAGGGTTTTCGTATAGCGGAAGTTGGAGGGAGTCTGGCAACATTCCCTTACTACGATGGCCGCAGGTCCTTTCAGTTTGGACTGGTTGTCTTCGGCCGTGATGCCGTACTGGCCCATAAGAGGGTATGTCATCACCACTATCTGGCCGGTGTATGCCGGGTCCGAGAGGATTTCCTGATATCCGACCATCGAGGTGTTGAATATCAATTCTCCCACCGCATTGCAATGGGCTCCGAAGTTCTCACCCACGAACTGGGTGCCGTCCTCAAGGACAAGTTTCATCTTTCCGCCTGGTTCCATAGTTCAAATATAAAAAAAGGGGACAAACAATAATGTTGTCCCGCCGCTATATAAGGTGATTGTTTCCGTGTGAGTTCCGTATGAGTGGATGTTCTTCATATCGGAATGCAAAGATAGTAATTTTTATTTGATTCTTATTATCTTTGTGGCAACAAAAAAATAAAGCGATGGCATTCCGTCTTACTTTCTTCAGAATTCCCGAACACAGAGTCTACAGTTACAAGCCCCGCTTCTACGACGAAGCCAAGGAGCGCATCGCCGAGGCCGAGGAGAAATATCATCCCAAGGAGAACACCACCGGCAAATACATTCCCGGGCTTGAAATTCGCGAGGCATACCGCAAGGGTATCGTGGAAGGGAAGAAAAAGCAGGCCGGAGGTTCAGGCGTCAACAAACTTGTCCTCTTTGCCACGCTGATTCTGCTCTTTATCGCCGCATATTATCTGGCGAAATTGTTCGAACCCCTCTTCCAATAGACTGATGCTGAAAGTCCTCCCTCCTGAAATCGCCAATCTGATTGCGGCCGGCGAAGTTGTCGGACGTCCCGCCTCGGTGGTGAAGGAACTTATGGAAAATTCCGTGGATGCCGGGGCGACCGCCGTGACCGTTTCCATCTCCGATTCAGGCAGGACGTTGATAAAAGTCTCCGACAACGGATGCGGAATGAGCCGGGATGATGCAGTCCTCTGCTTTGAAAGACACGCAACCAGCAAAATCTCGGGAGCATCAGACCTTGAGAGGATTATGACTTACGGATTCCGCGGAGAGGCCCTTGCCTCCATCGCTGCGGTTTCGGCGGTGACGCTCCGCACCAGAAGGAAAGACGGGGATGTGGGCACGAAGGTCGAAGCGGAACAGTCCGGGGTCATTTCCGTCGAAGGGGACCCGATTGCGGAAGGGACCGTTTTCGAAGTGCGGAATCTGTTCTACAACGTTCCCGCCCGCCGCAAATTCCTCAAGTCGGATGCCGTCGAGATGCGGAACATCGTCCAGGAATTCCTGAGGGTGGCACTCACCCGGCCGGAAATGGCCCTCCGCCTGATATCCGGAGGAAAGGATGTCTACAACCTGCGGCCGGTGCAGAACATAAAGCAGAGAATACGCGACATCTACGGGATGAACGTAGCCAGGGAACTCGTGGAGGTGAACGTCAACACCACGATAGTAAACGTCTCGGGATTCATCGGCAGTCCGGAAGGGGCCCGCAAGCGCTCCGGCACCCAGTTCTTCTTCGTGAACGGCAGGTATTTCCGATCTCCAATGCTGAACAAGGCGGTCTGCAAGCCATATGAGAAACTCATTTCCGACGGGTCTCTGCCCGCATATTTCCTGTATCTTACGATAAATCCCGAAGAGGTGGACGTAAACATTCACCCCACCAAGACCGAAGTCAAATTCGGGGATGAGGGGGTCATCTTCGAGATATTGATGGCCGGTGTCAGGGAGAGCCTGGGAAAGAACGATTTCACCCCGAGCATAGAGTTCGACAGCGTCGGGAACATCCCCCAGATACCCGTATTCCACAAAAACGACACAACCTCCCGGAGCCCGTACGTACCGAAACCGGACTACACCCCGCTGTTCAATCCGTTCGACACGCCGTCATATCCGGAGTCCGTCCGGGGCAGTTTCCACCCCGAGGAGAAATTCCTTTTCGAGGAGGCCCCCGCAGAAGACGGCCGGGACATTCTGGTTGCACACGGCAAATACATTCTCGTCCCCGTCAAGTCCGGAATAATGCTGATTCACGTTGAAAGGGCCCGGCAGAGAATATTCTATGAAAGATATTACGAGAAGATAGCGGAACAGCAGCCCATAGTGCAGAGGACTCTTTTCCCCCAGACCGTAAAACTGTCGGCCGAGGACTGCCTTGCCCTGACGGAGAGGAGCGAAACGGTGGCACAGCTGGGTTTTGACATCCGGGATTTCGGAGGAGGCAGCGTGGTGGTTTACGGAGTTCCCGAAGGTTTTGAAATAGACGAATCGGGAGTCGCCGGCAGCATCGACGCCCTGATTGCCGCATTGTGCGACGAAACACAAATCGATGATTACCGCCACAGCGTGGCTGTCAAACTGGCGGAAAGCGCCGCCGCAACCGGCAGGAAAGCCCTCAACCATACGGAGGCACAATTGTTGGTGGACAGCCTGTTCGCCTGCAGGGAACCGAATCTGTCCCCTTCAGGACATCGCTGCGTGACCATAATTTCAACGGAAGATTTAGACAAACTGTTATGAGTTATTATAGATATGACGGACGGCCGGGCTTTTTCTCGATGCTGACGCCGGTCGTGAAGAACCTGATCATAATCAATGTCATCATTATGATAGGGACAAGCATAATAGGTGAATCGATGTACGAGAAATTCTCCCTGTTCCCTTTCGAATCCCCGCTTTTCCACCCGTATCAACTTGTCACCCATATGTTCATGCACGGAGGTTTCTGGCACATATTCTTCAATATGTACACACTGATGATATTCGGCGTGGCCCTTGAAAGGGTATGGGGCAGCGGGAAATTCCTCCTGTTCTATATGGTGACAGGGTTGGGCGCGGCTCTCTGCCATAATTTCACAATACATCTCCAGGTGGCTGACCTCCTTGCGGCACAGGACAATATGTTCGCGGTGGCAAGAATTCTCCGCACGCCCACCGTCGGTGCATCCGGGGCAATCTACGGAGTCCTTCTCGGCTACGGAATGCTCTACCCCAACAGCATCCTCCAACTGATTTTCCCGCCCGTCGCACTGAAAGCCAAGTGGTTCGTGGTGATATTCGCGGCGATTGAGCTTCTCACGGGCCTCTTGAACACTTCCGACGGAATAGCCCATTTCGCACATCTCGGCGGAATGCTGTTCGGGTTGATTCTGATTCTTATCTGGAAAAAAGACAACAGACTGTACAACTGATGGTCAGACTGGTGACAAAACCCGGGCCGAGGCATCTGAAAAGCCAGAAGAAGAAAGCATCCACAAAGGAACGCGTAGACAGGCTTTTCCACTGGGTGCTCCTCGGAGCCGGCCTTCTGATGATTCTCTCCTATCTGTCAGTGTTCATCAGTCCGAAAATTTCGTTCATCCCGATGTTCCTCGGGCTTTACTTCATTCCCCTGGCCGGATTGAACATCATCCTCCTTCTCATCGCCCTTGGGCGGCATACATACGACCTCTTTATCCCTCTGGTAGTTCTCCTGCCGGCCATATTCCATTCCGACCTTTTCCTGAAAGTCGGGAAAGGGGATGTTCCGGAGCAAACCGGAGAGGCGGTCAAGGTATTGACGTACAACATAGGACGATATATGCTCGCCGGCAAAGGAATGAGTGAAGAGAAGACCATTTCAGGCATCAGGGCCCTGATATCGGATGAAAATCCCGACATCGTCTGCCTGCAGGAATTTCTCACCCGTGATACGGCATCCCTTTTTGCCAGACTTCCCGAATATCCTTACCGCTACAGCCACTTTTTCCACGGTTCGACTTTCTTCGGCAACATCACCCTGAGCAGATACCCCATTGTCGGGGGCAAGGCCATCACCTTCGGAAAATCCACCAATCTCTGCATCAAGAGTGACGTGAATACAAAGTTCGGAATCATAAGCATCTTCAACTGCCATCTGGAATCCTACAGCGTCTCCTTCACTTCAATAGTCAAGAGATTGACCAGAAAGGGCTATTTCCGGGAGGAATTCGCCAGCCTGCACGACCGCATAGGGAACGCAACCGTCAGGAGAACGGACCAGGTGGAGAAGATATTGGAAATCGACAGGGAGAACCCGTATCCTTCCATAATCTGCGGGGACTTCAACGACACCCCAGTGTCATATACCTACAGGCAGCTCAAATCCGGGAGAAAGGATACCTTTTCCGAGGCCGGAGAGGGCTTCAGCAGCACCTATTCCGTGCTGTGGCCGCTTCTGCGCATAGACTACATATTGATTCCCGACGGGTTGGGATGCAGCGACCACAAGGTTCTGCGATCCCCCTATTCGGACCATTATCCGGTCATTTCCACCATTTTTGAAAACAATTCCAAAAATTGATTCTGATATGAATCCTGAAACAGACATTGACATTGAAGAGATCAAAGCCGCAGTAGAAGTCCTCAAGGCTGGAGGAATCATACTCTACCCCACCGATACGGTATGGGGCATCGGCTGTGATGCCACGAACCCCAACGCGGTGGCAAAAGTGTATGAAATCAAACGGCGCGAAGACAGCAAAAGCCTCATCACTCTCGTATCGGACATCGATATGATAGGGAAATACGTCAAGGTCATCCCTGAGATGGCAATCAACCTCATCGAGGTGAACGACAAGCCGATGACCATCATCTATCCCGATGCGATGAACCTCGCTCCCAATCTGGTTGCAGAGGACGGGTCCGTCGCCATCAGGATTCCGATGAGCGAATTCTGCCGTGAACTCGTACGCCGTTTCCGCAAGCCCATTGTATCAACCTCGGCCAATATCTCCGGAGAAGAAACGCCTTCCACCTACGAAGAAATTTCCCTCGAGCTCATCAACGCCGTCGACTGGGTCGCCGACCCGTACCTTGAGGAGGGGGCGACCGGGAAAGCATCCCAGATCATCAAGGTCGGACTCAAGGGCGAGATTGAGATAATCAGAGCCTGACGTCAGTTCTGGACTACCGAAAGCTGGTTGGCGACCACTTCCGTCAGGTAGCGGTCCACTCCGTCGGTATTGGTGAACCTGGTGTTCCTTATCCGGCCCACCACCGAGACGAACGTCCCCTTGTGAATCTTGTCGAAGTCCACGATGTTCCTTCCGGCCCAGGCACTGACGTTGTGCCAGGTGGTCTCCTCCTTGATTGCTCCTTCCCTGTCGTGATAGACTTCGTTTGTCGCCACCGAGAATCTGGCCACGCAAGCGTCGCCCACGGTGAAAATTTTCGGTTCCTGGCCGATGCGGCCACGGAGTTCCATTCTGTTCAATGTTTCCATACTTTTGATTTTTTTGAATTTCAACGGCAAAGGAAAGAGGTTCGACGGTGAAATTTTCACATTAAACATTTGTAAACGGGTATAAACGTCAAGGATTTTCCAATAAAACGTAAATTTTCACCTATACGTTTTTTTATCCGATTGAAATCTTATTTTTGTCGGTGACAGATTCATAAATCGTTGATATGGAGAATGAGGGGAAGTGTCTTTTGTGCGGCCAAAATTTTCAGGGACGCACGGACAAGAAGTTCTGCAGCGATGCCTGCAGGAGCGAGTATCACAACCGCCTTCGCATAAAAGACGGTAATCAGGTAAGAGACGTGGACAGAATACTGCGCCGGAACAGGGAGTTCCTTCGGGACAATCTCAGGGCCGGCAACACCGTGATAAATATGAGAGAGCCAATGGCGGCCTTTTTCAATTCACGGTTCTTCACCTCCATCGAACGCAGGTTCCTCCGCCCGCCGATTTATCACTGCTTCGGCTACCGATACTACATTTCCCTCGGGAAACTGCATATCGTTGATTGAAAAAGAGTATCTTTGCCGCCGGAACAACACTTAACCACTATGTTACGAAAGATAACAGCCGTTGCCGCACTGTCTGCGGCGATATTGACAAACTCCTGCACTATGACAGAAAACCCGTTGCTGACACCCTCTTCCAATCCTTACGGTGCCCCCGCCTTTGACAAAATCAAGGATTCCGACTACAAGCCCGCATTCGAGACGGCAATAGCCTCCGCAAAGAAAGAAATCGAGGCGATTGTGAACAATCCCGAAGCACCCACTTTCGAGAACACCATCGAAGCCCTTGAATATTGCGGCAAAGACCTCGGCAATGTGGAAAATATTTTCTTTAACCTCAACGAAGCCTGCACCAATCCCACTATGCAGGCAGTGGCGGAGGAAGTTTCACCCATGCTCACCGAATACAGTATGTCCGTCATTCTCAATGCGGAACTGTTCGGCAGAATCAAGACTGTCTGGGAACAGAAGGACAAACTGAACCTCAACACGGAACAGAGCAAACTTCTGAAGGAGACCTACGAATCCTTCGCCCGCAACGGCGCGAACCTCCCCGATGACAAGAAAGCGGAATTTTCCAAAGTATCCGAGGAACTCTCCCTGGCGACCCTGAAATTCGGGAAGAACGTGCTTGCCTCAACCAATGCCTTCACCCTCAACCTTACCGATGAGGCTGACCTGGCCGGTCTTCCGGAATATGTGAAGGAGATGGCCGCTTCCGAGGCCAAAGGCCGTGGCGAACAGGGCTGGACTTTCACCCTCAACGCCCCCAGTTACGGTCCCTTCCTCAAGTTCAGCGAACGCAGGGACCTTCGCGAGAAGATGTGGAAGGCATACAATATGAGAAACATCAACGATGAGTTCGACAATACTCAGGAAATCCTCAACATCGTGGGACTCCGCATCAGGTCCTCCCAACTCCTGGGTTACAGGACATACGCCGAGGCTGCGCTTGTGAACAAGATGGCAAAGACACCCGAAACGGTGAACAGTTTCCTCGACAACCTTATGAGCCAGACCCTCGAAGCCGCAAGGAAAGAGGTTGACCAAATCCGCCAGTACGCCGTAACCAACGGCTTCAAAGGCACGTTGATGCCCTGGGACTTCAGTTTCTGGTCAGAGAAATACAAGGATGCCACCTACTCCCTGAACGAGGAACTTCTCAAGCCCTATTTCAAGCTCGAGAATGTAATCGCCGCCATATTCGACCTGGCCAACCGTCTCTACGGCCTTCAGTTCAAGGAAAATGCTGCCATCCCCGTATATCATCCCGACGTAAAGGCGTTTGAAGTGTCCGATGAGGGCGGCCGGTTTATGGCACTTCTCTATATGGACTTCTTCCCCCGCGAAAGCAAGCGCGGCGGAGCCTGGATGACGGAGTTCCGCGGACAGAGCATCAAGAACGGTGTCGAGGAGCGCCCGTTCGTCTCTCTGGTTACAAACTTCACCAAGCCTACCGAGACGACTCCCTCCCTGCTCACGTTCGATGAGGTGACCACAATCCTGCACGAATTCGGGCACGCGCTTCACGGAATGCTGGCAGAAGGGTCATACGGCTCACTCACCGGGACTTCCGTAGCCCGCGACTTTGTCGAGCTGCCTTCACAGATAATGGAGAACTGGGCATACGAACCGGAATATCTCAAGACTTTCGCAAAACATTACCAGACAGGCGAAGTGATTCCCCAGGAATACATCGACCGCATCGTTGCGGCCAAGAACTTCCTTGCTGGTTATTCGCAGGTCCGCCAGTTGCAGTTCGGTCAGATAGATATGGCCTGGCATTGCGGCGAAACCGTTCCCTCGCAGGACGTTGTAGCCTACGAGCAGTCCGTGGTAAGCAAATCGGCTGTGGTTCCCATCGTCGAGGGCGCCGCAATGGGCCCGCAGTTCAACCACATTTTCTCCGGCGGATACAGCGCAGGCTACTACTCCTACAAGTGGGCCGAGGTTCTTGAGGCCGACGCGTTCGAACTTTTCAAGGAGAAGGGAATCTTCAGCAGGGAGGTGTCCGATTCCTTCAGAAAGAACATCCTGAGCCGGGGCAGCATCGAGGATGCTGACGTGCTTTACCGCAACTTCCGCGGACGCGACCCCGAAAGCGATGCCCTGCTCAAGAAATACGGTCTGAAATAAGAATCAGTTCTGTAATTTTTCTTAATTTTGTTGGATTTTTTAAGAAAATATTCTGAATATGAAGAGATTTTTCCACATTATATTGATAGGGATTGCAGCGTTGACGCTCGCCGCTTCCTGCGAAAAAGAGCCGCAGATTCCTGTCACGCCCCCTTCTCATTCCACCGAGCAGGATAAGAAGAAGGCAGAGGAGGAGGCTGAAAAGAAAAGAATCGAGCAACTCATCGCGGGCGACAAGGACTACGATGCAAAACTTTCCCTGCTCAAGATGTATGGCGATGGAGGATCCGGATTCACTCCGTATTACTACTGGTATACGGCGGTCGCAGACAGGAACGCCCAACTCAAGCCATACGAATACGGGAGTATCTATAATTGGTTCGACGCCCTGCTCTACACTCCTACCGACCGGTGGAGCTGGATGATGGACAAAGAGACCTATGTGGCGATGGAGACCGGGGGCTCTACCGGGCCGTCAGGTACCTGGGGTGTCTCTTTGGTTCAGCCTGTCGAGGAATTCAATGATTACCGTCTTTTTATTCTTGAGGTTATGCCTGGATCTCCGTTTGAAGAGTTCGGTGTCACCCGGGGCGCCCAATTTATGGGTATCGGTG
Source organism: Candidatus Cacconaster equifaecalis (assembly GCA_018064445.1). Classification (GTDB taxonomy): domain Bacteria; phylum Bacteroidota; class Bacteroidia; order Bacteroidales; family UBA932; genus Cacconaster; species Cacconaster equifaecalis. The sequence continues at coordinate 2,479 of JAGHVE010000063.1, read as the reverse complement.
ACCTTGAGATTCCGGAGGGATTCAAGAAGCAGGCCCAGATTGACCAGTTCAACGAGTACTACGGACAGTCTCCTATGAATTTTACGTTCAGGCTTGTGGACGGGAGGGACACTTCTTTTACGGCGGAAATGGCCATCGACCTAAGAACCAACTACATCCTCAAGACGGATATATTCACCGAAGAGGATTTTCCAGGCTTGACCGAGCCTGTGGGCTATTTCCATTATTTGAGTTTCAATGCCAATTTTCTGGATGATGTGAAACGCGAAATGGCTGGGTTCAAGGATGCCGGTGTGAAGAAACTGATTGTGGACCTCAGATATAACGGTGGCGGCGACAGCCGGGCAAGTGATCTGCTCATGAGTTACCTCGCTCCGCCCGATGCAGGTGGAAAACCATACGTCATTAGGAAGTACAATTCATTAATTGCCGGTCAGGATGTAGATACTATTCCTGCTGGCAACTCCCTTGGTCTGGATGAAGTCTTCTTTATTATGCACGAAAGTTCCGCTTCCGCAAGCGAGATGACCTACAACGGACTGAGACCTTATCTGAAAGACAAACTGCACCACGTCGGGGGACAGTCATACGGCAAACCCAACGGGATGTATGTCTTCTACTATCCGTCAGATGACGACACTTACGACAGAGTGGCCGCAGGGGATTACAGCACTCTCAAGTATGTGTTTCTCCCCATCTGCTTCTACAACTTCAACTCAGACGGGGAAGGTATTCCCAGCACGTCAGAGTCTGAATCCGGTTTTACACCTGAATACAGTGTCTATGATGACATCTATCACGATTTCGGGCCTAAGGAGGCTAACGTCAAAGCCTGTCTCAACTACATAGTCAACGGCTCTTTCGAGTCTGCCGATGGTGAACCCGCCCAAACGAAGGCATCTGTCGGCGGAGGCGGCATCAAGGCCATCTTCTCCGAAGCCGAGACCAATCCTCATTACGGCACGTGCACACGGCCTCTTCCCAAAGAGTTCAGAAAACAATAATTCCTATGGCTGAAAAAAGTTCCCTGCAGATTTCCAAGCGTGGCTTGCAGATGCCCGCTTCCCCTATCCGCAAACTTGCCCCTCTTGCAGAGGCGGCGGAAAACCGTGGCATCAAGATTTACAAGCTCAACATCGGACAACCGGACCTTCCCACTCCGAAGAAGGCATTGGATGCCCTCAAGACAATCGACCGCACTACTCTGGAATACAGTCCTTCACAGGGATACCGTTCCCTCAGGGAAAAACTTGTGCAGTATTATGACCGCTATCAGATAAAACTCTCCGCGGATGACATAATCATCACCGCCGGAGGTTCGGAAGCGGTTCTGTTCGCATTCCTTTCGTGCCTGAATCCTGGAGACGAAATAATCGTCCCGGAGCCCGCCTATGCCAACTATATGGCGTTTGCCGTCAGTGCAGGAGCCGTCATCAGGACAATCGCGACGACAATCGATGAAGGTTTCTGTCTGCCCAAGGTGGAGAAGTTTGAAGAACTTATCAACGAGCGCACCAAGGCCATCCTAATCTGCAACCCCAACAACCCGACGGGCTATCTCTATACGCAGAAGGAGATGAACCAGATACGCGACCTCGTGAAGAAGCACAATCTCTACCTCTTCTCCGATGAGGTCTATCGTGAATTCATTTATACGGGGTCTCCCTACATCTCTTCGATGCATCTTGAGGGCATAGAGCAGAACGTCGTTCTGATTGATTCCGTGTCAAAAAGATACTCCGAGTGCGGCATCCGCATCGGAGCGCTCATCACCAAGAACGAGGCCATCCGCAGCACCGTTATGAAATTCTGCCAGGCAAGGCTTTCGCCTCCTCTGATAGGTCAGATTGTGGCCGAGGCTTCAATAGACGGGACAGAGGCCTACAGCCGTGAGATATACGAGGAATACGTGGAACGCAGGAAGTGTCTCATTGACGGAGTCAACCGTATCCCGGGATGCTACACGCCCCTTCCGATGGGAGCGTTTTACACTGTGGCCAAACTTCCGGTGGATGACGCCGAGAAGTTCTGTGCCTGGTGCCTCACCGATTTCAGTTATGAGGGCGAAACGGTTATGATGGCTCCCGCCGCCGGATTCTACACGACGCCGGGCCTGGGCAAGGATGAGGTCCGTATGGCCTACGTCCTTTGCAAGGAAGACCTGAAAAGGGCTCTGTTCATTCTGACCAAGGCTCTGGAGCAGTACAACAGTAAGAAGTAAGCATTTGATGGCAGGCAGACTGGGATGTCTTGCGTCCGGACAGCGTCCATTCTCGCCATCTGCGTCATTTGCTTCGCAAATAACTTGCTGTCTGCGGCTGAGTCTGTCTTTGACGCAAGACATTCCAGTCTGCCATAACGACTACAACGATACTATCCTGTTGGAATCGACATACCATATATGCCCTTCCACACTCCGGAATCCCATCCTGCCGAGCAGCCTGCAATATGTTCCGACCTGCTCACCGTACTTCTTCCT
>JAGHVE010000086.1 GCA_018064445.1 Candidatus Cacconaster equifaecalis | reverse complement strand
GCGCTAGCCACTTCATTCACGGTCCCGTCGCCACCCACAGCCACGATGATGTCGGCATCACTGCCACGGGCCAGTTCATACGCGTGTCCCGGATATTCTGTCTGAACGGATGTCCATTCGAAACAGCACCTGGAGAAAGCCGAACTCAAATCGGATTTCACGATTCCCTTCCCGGCAATGGGATTGACTATGAAGAGCACTCTTGTCATATCATCTGCAATCCTTGAACAAATTGTTTCTCACCGACTTGTTTCCGAGCCGCATCGCACGGTCTTCCGACACCTTGCGGACAGCCCCTTCATCCGCCAGATTTATTCCGAATCCGTTCCATACGGGATCGGGATTCCCGAGAATTCCCATCACGGTGGGATAGATGTCCATTTGACAGCACTCCCCCTCCACCTGCCTGTTGCCCATTATGTGCGGAGAGTAGATAATCAGCGGGCAATACGGGTCTTCAACCCTGTAAGGGAGGCCGGTGCGGGAGCAATACTTTTTCATTGACTTGCGTTTGTCCCTGTAGAAAATCGTATGGTCTCCCGTTATCACGATTGTGGCGTTGTGAAGCAATCCCCCGGCTTCCGTCTGAGCAAGTATGGCATTCAGATTTTCGTCAGTGTAATTCATACACTTGACATAATTCGCCATCAAAAGCGGCATATCCTGCGGCGTCTGCAAGGAAGACCTTGCGGCACCGGCGGTAAATGGGACGTGGGAGGAAAGGGTCAATGCCTGGACAGTCCTGACCCCTTTTCCCACATATTCCAGCACGCTGCCGAATATCTCATCATCATTCTCCCCCACCTGCACCGTAGTGCCATATCCTTCCGCAAGGGACATCTGTTTCTGATTCCACACCTTGTCACTGTGAGGTATAATCATAACCGCATTCCCTTCCGAACCTGCAGCTATCGACGGATAGGTCTGCTCCGGATAAGTGAAGCATATCGCACCGTGATCAATCGGAAGAATTCCCGTATTGATGATGAACTGGCCGTCGGATGAAGTTCCGGCAAGAATCTGCGGTTTCAGGCTGGAGGAATACAGTACGTTGTCCCTATGGGTGAACGCCTCCAGATTCGGCATTATGTCCTTGTGTACAGCCCAGGACTCAAGGGATTCTATCAGAAGTATTATTACCGTATCGGGAATCGGCTTCCTTTCGCCTTTGAGTTCAGGATGATACAACATAGCCATATCCTCCATCTCGTCGGGGCGGAACGTCGCATCCAGATTCCTATCGTCATTTCTCAGAATACGGACCACGTCACTCATATCATATATGAAGAGATGGGCTACGGAAACCTCCCGGCAATAATCGTTGATATACGGGTATATGTTGTGCATCTTGGCGCTGAAGGGGTTGAAGCATCTGTATTCCTCCGGCACCGCGCGGTTGACCATCGCCATTCCGGGGAAGTGAGCCGCAAGACAGAGGGCAAAAGTAATCAATGCCCGAAGAGAGCTTGACGATGATTTGATTCCCAGAAGGAAGGCCGCGGCGGCATATATTACGGGAACGGCCAGATACCACAGGTCAAACCATTCGAAAAGGCCCATTATTCCACCTCCGAATCCTTTCAGGTTACCCATCAAAGTGGAGGAATAACCATCAAAGCAAAGGCCGTTCGACCTGATATAAACCTGATTGGAACAAATCCAGAATGAGAATAGGAGAAGGAACACCACGGTCCACTTTCTGTTTTTGAACAGATATGCAATACCTGTAAAAAAGAGGCAGGCTGAGATTTTCAACAGGAGGTAAGAAACCGGTCTTGACGGAGCGTACGGCCAGTTGTGCAGCGTAAAAATCAAGATGTCCGCCAGCATAGCCAGAAAAAACAATCCCGGGACAAGCCATCTCCGGCCGGTTACTCTATGATTCTCCGAATTTTGCATATAACTGGCAAATATATGAATTTTTTCAGTTATATTCTCAGACGGCGGGAAGCTTTATCGTAAAGCAGGCTCCTCCGAGAGGAGACTTCGAGTAAGTGATTTCCCCTTTCGCCTGCTCTATTATATTCCGGCTGATTGCCAGGCCCAGGCCATTTCCTCCGCTCTTGGTAGTGAAATTCGGAGTGAACAGTTTAGGAAGGTTCTCTTCACTTACACCTGGTCCGTTGTCCTCTATCATCACCGCATAACCGGATTCGGGTGTTCCATCCAAAGTGATTTTTATCTGACCGTATTCAATGCCGGATCCCTCTATAGCCTGTATGGAGTTTGTGATAAGGTTGACAAACACACGCGAAAGCTGGCTTCTGCGCGCCTCCACCAGAGCATCCTCCACATTCTGAAGATATCGTACGGAAACATTCTGCCTGTTGTCGAAAAGCACGGCGGACTCCCGAATCACCTGATCGAGGTCCACGGTTGAAATCTGTTCGGAGAAGGACTTGGAGAAGGAGGAGAACTCCGTGGCCGTTTCAGAAAGAGTGTCTATCTGTTCGAGGAGAGACCGGCTGATTTTTTCCAGTTTCTCCTCCCACCCGGGAACATTTTCATTCTTGAGACGCATCAGATACTGTATGCTGAGCCTCATCGGGGTCAGGGGGTTCTTTATTTCGTGTGCTATCTGACGGGCCATCTCCTTCCAGGCCTGCTCCCTTTCCTGCTGTGCAAGTCTTCTGGTACTTTCCTCCAGCGCATCGACCATATTGTTGTATGACTCAATCAATACTCCGAGCTCATCCTTCGTGTTTTTGTACTTGATATGTCTGTTTGTCCCGGAAAGGGCGAGCCGGTCAATCTTGCTCTTGATTTCCGCCAGCGGTCTGGCTATCGAATTGGCCATGAAAGAGCCAATCAGAATGGCGGCAATCAGGAGAACCAGATATATGTTGGCGATGGTCGATATGGTCGATACGGCCGTTTCCCTCACGTCCCCGGTCTGTTTCGTGTAGGGGATATTGACAATCGCCACCATATCCCCGTCCGAATTGAACAACGGTGCATAAAGGGAGTAGTATGTCATCCCCGCAAGAGTTTCAACCGTCATATAACTGGTGGACCTGTTAAGGCATATTTCCCTGAATGCCTTGTGGTTCATCCTCTTTCCCACTATCAGCTGCTCATAGATTTCCGGTTTTGTCGAAGTCAGCAGTGAACCTTTCGTATCATACAGGCTTACGTCGGTTCCGCTGATTCCTGACACCTCGGTTATGGCTGCGGAGAGTTCCGGCGTGAGCACGTCATTGTACAGCATCGCATACCGGCAATATTCTGAGAGCGCCTTTCGGACCACGTTCAGTTTGTCCTGTGCCATTTCATTGGTATTCTGTATGTTCAGCCTTGCCACATAACTCACGCTGCCGATTCCCATACTGAGGAGCGCCACCACCATCGACCCTATGATAAGGAATGTCACCTTGCGGCGGAGAGAATGTTTGGGAAGCAGTATCAGCCTGCTCTGACGGGCCCATCTGGTGAACAGCAGTATAAACAGACCGAAGAATATGACAAGATATGAGAAAGAGACCACATACGTGAAGAGAGGCTGACGCACGTGTGAAAGAATCACCACGTCTTCGCCTGATATCTTGTTCACGAAATGGGTGTATCCCCCCAGATTGGTCTGATAATAGCCGTCTTTCGCCCCGAAAGATTCCGGGGTGACCGGATAGCGGTATGCTCCGTCACTGGTGACCAGACGCCCGTTATGATACTTGGCAAAGGAATATCTGCTCGGAACATATGTGTTCCGGGGCTGCTGTATGCCTAAAAGTTCAAGGGAGTTTCCCGCCTTGGCATTCTGGTATTTGGAAGTGAACAGGATGAAAAGCCTGGATACCACCATATCGTCGGCATCTATGAAGGAAAAAGTTCCGAGGTATGTCGTCTTGCCGTCAAAATTGTTTATGAATGATATGTTGGAACCGGTGAAAAGAGGAACTCCGTACTGGGCAACCATATCATCATAGAACTGGAAACAGCCCACAGGTTCCGCTCCGGTGCGGAGATCAAGCAGATTGCCAGGGGCGCAGACGGCTATCTCAATATCATACTGTTGCACTATGTCGGCAGATATGTATCTGTCTAAAAGCCTGTTTCGAATCAGATCCGTAGCCTTGACACTGGTGAGGACTCCTATGAACGAATCGTTGTTTATCTGCTGCTCGATTTCTATCAGTTCCACCTCCATCGAGAGGTCCCTGTCCACTGCAAGTTTCGTAGTCCTCACCCTGTTGCTTTCGAAAGCCTTTTCACTCCCGTAGAGCCCGACTGTCACCACACAGGAAAGAGCCACGAAAACGATATACCCGACCATATTCTTCCACGAGAACATACTGGAATGTCTCCATCTGGATGAAAAGAAGAGTATCAACTGTATCATCAACAGAAGAGCCAGCACAATCATCGCATAGCCGAAATAGCACAGCAGTGAATAGAGGGACAATTCGCTCAGTTTGAACAGTTCGAGGTTGATGTTTGAATTCAGGGCCAGGGATTTCAGGAAATAGAAGCAGTAGAGGACCAGCAGAACGGCCACCGAGGTCAATCCCGCCATAGTGGCCACTCTCGACCTGTGGGAAGCATCCTGCATTTTTCGGTACATATTGTACCTCAAAGTGAAGAACGAATAGACTGCAAGGGAAATCAGCGCACTGTTTATCAGAAGATTACCAAGAGAATTGAAGAAAGCGGTATCGGCATAATATATCGGAGAGAATATCTCTCCCGGATTTGCAACGGTATTGACATATACGGCTGAGGCAATCCGGACAAAAGCCAGCGCGGCCAGAGTCCACAGGAAACTCGCCTTGTCGTGCCGCCGGAAATGATTGAAGAAAGCGGCAACCAACAGCAGGAGAAAAGATATCCATACCAACGGACTTCCCACTCCGGAGAATGAAGTGAGAGCCTCCGAAACAATCGAGAAAAGAGGTTCTCCCTCTATCCCGTACACTATTGCCGAATCGTCATTATGTATGCTTTCCGTCGTGAAGCCCTCTCCGATATGGAGATGCCTGTTCACGTGATCCTTCAGATAATTGGAAGGATATTCGGTCCGTACCAGTATTCCCGTCACCACCTTGACGGAGAAATCCTTGGAAATCTGCGTATTGACTATATACCACGAAGATCCCAGATTCACATACTGCTCCTTGACGCCTATGTATGCCAGAGGCGTCGAATAGACATTCCTGTCATTCCTGTACTGGAGACGGTAACTGAACGAGTATGCCTTGATGGCATCATTTGAAATCGGGAACTGGTGAGTCCAGGAGCACAAGGTGTCATTCCTGTAGCAATAGATGACCATATCCTCCGGCAAGTCATCCATATCTATCCATTCCCCTTTCGCCTCAAGAGCCTTTATTGCATATTTCTCAATGATTTTCTGTCTCTTGTGCAGGGCGTCTCCGACTTTTTCCACCTCGTTCGAAAGCCTTCTCCCATAATTGGATGAAAAGAAGGAAAGAGCAAATGCAACAACCGCGGCGACAAGCAGCCACCGCACGACATCTCTCGAATATGATGAGATCCTTTTCACTCGTGATGATAGGGTTCACCCTTTATTATTGTCAATGCCCTGTAGAGCTGTTCGATGAAAAGCAGCCTCACTATCTGGTGGGAGAATGTCATCCTCGAAAGAGACAGCATCCCGTCCGCACGGGCATAGACCTCATCCGAAAAGCCATAAGGGCCTCCTATTACAAAAACCATATCTTTTGACAGATGCGTGGCTTTCTGCTCCAAATCCCGTGCCCATTCAACCGAAGAAAAAGAAGTTCCCCTTTCGTCCAGCAGAACGACATATTCATTCGGCCTTACGGATTTCAGGATATTCTCCCCCTCCTTCTGCTTTATCTGATTGCAGGACAGCGAGGAAGCCTGCCTGATATCGGGAATTTCCACCATCTCGAAAGGGAGGTAGTGCCTGATTCTTCCGGCATACAGTTCCAGCCCGGTCCGGATGTACTGTTCTGCGGTTTTTCCCACTGTAATCAGCCTGACTTTCATAGTGGCTCAATTTTTGTTACTATACACACCTATAATTCAATTCATTATGAAGAAACTTCTAATTGCGGCCGCAGTCATCCTTTTCTCTTCAGGGCTTCTGAACGCCCAGAACAAGGACCAGGACGTGTTCACTCCCATCGGGAAGTACATCAATGCCGGAGATTATGAAAAACTTTCCGCCTGGTTCGCCGACAACATCGAACTGGACATTCTGGGGGCAATCAACAACTGCACACGCAATCAGGCCAAACTCATAATGAAGAACTTTTTCAACAACCATACTCCGAAGAAATTCTCAATCATACACAAGAGCGGCAAGTCACCGATGAAGTACGCCGTAGGCAAACTGGATGCCGGCGGAGAGAATTTCAGGATTATCCTTTACGTCAAGTCAACCGAGACCGACAATTACATCGAACAGATCAAGGTCGAGAGAGATTGATTTCCATTTTCCCGACTACAGCCCCCTTGCTTGAAGCCTGAACCACAGGCACCGCGATTCCGTCCAGATTCTCGACCTCCTTCGCCTCTTTCAGATAGGTGTGGCTGTGACCTCCCACTATCAGGTCAACGTTTCGGGAATTTGCGGCCACCACCAGATCCGACGGGTTCTTTACATCCCCCCCGCTGTATCCCAGATGCGAAAGCAGAATCACCAGGTCACACTTTTCCCGGCTCTTGAGATATTCGGCCCATCTGTTGACCTCTTCTATGGTGTTCAACTTTTTCATTCCTTTCTGGCTCTCCTTCATCACAAGAGTGTTCAGTCCGGTCGGAGCGACGCCTATTATTCCAATCTTCAGACCGGCACGCTTAACTATGGTGTAGGGTTTGATGAAATCCCTGAGCACGGTTTCCGAGAAATCATAGTTGCAGGTCACGGTCGTATGCCTGACATTGGCCAGACGGCGCGCAAGTTCCTCCTGTCCGTTGTCAAACTCGTGGTTGCCCAGAGTCGCAACGTCATATCCGAGAGCATTGCACAGCTCCACCTCAAGATCACCCTTGGCAACGGTGAAATAGGGTGTCCCCTGATTGTAATCGCCTCCATCCAGAAGGAGGACGTTATTCTTCCCGTATTCCTTGCGGACACCGTTAATGAACTGCAGGCGGCGATCCACACCTCCCAGACCTGCATCCCGGCCTACACGGAGAGGCTCTATCTGGCTATGGGTGTCATTAGTGTGGAGAATGACCAGCTTCCGGGACTGCACCTGGCAGGAACTCAGAAGCATCATTGCAATTACGATATATTTCAGTCCTTTCATTGTACTCTTCCTCCTTATTCCGTTATTTTCACTCTGCCGTCAGTGGCAAGATTCAGCTTTTCTCCCCGTGCGGTCTTCTCCTTGATGTAGCCGACAAAAGCATCCCGGAGATAAACACCGCTTGACACCGGACTCTGTGCCACCTTGGACAATGCCAAACCGTCGCCTCCCTCCATCAGGAAGTTGATTGTCGCCATCCTGTAAATCCTGTTGTCATCCAAGGGGGCTCCGGCAACGTTCAGTCGGGTTATTTTCTTTCCTTCAACCACCAGTTCGACGTTGCTCCAGGCCTGAATCCTTCCTGATTTCGCCATTCTTTCAAAAATGTCCCGCAGGTCGGAACCCTTCACGTCAAACCAGACAATGTCGTTGTTGAACGGGAATATTGAATATATGTCGTATACCCTGACAGCACCCTTTGGCATTGAAGTGCGTATTCCGCCGAAGTTTGTCATAGCGAGCTCCACGTTGCTTCCCGAAAGTTTGACGGCACACTCCCGCAGGGCATCCGCCGCAAAGTTCGAGAGCGGACTTTCCGGATAGCGTCCGCTGTATTCATCCTCGGCATAGCCGATGATTTCCTGAAGGGGAGCCACCAGGGAATCATACTTTGCGATGATTTCCATAACGGAATAATCCTTGCCGTTGTCAAAAGTTGAATCAATCCTGACCACTTCCCATTTGTAATCCAGCTGCGCAAACGAGAGCGCAGGAAGCAAACAAGTCAGGACAAAAAGAGTTATTTTTTTCATTTTCATTTGTTTTTCATCCATTTGAATAAATCTTTGAAAGTGGATTTCTTGCCGAAGGACAATATTCCTCTCCTGTAGATTCTTGCCGACAGATATGCCGTCCCGACAAACGCAAGCAGAAGCAGTCCTATTGAAAGGGCCAGCTGCCACACCGGAACGACCCCGAAAGGAATTCTTGCCAACATCACCATAGGAGAGGTCCAAGGTATAATGGAGCCCCAGAACGCTATCGGGCTTGACGGATGCTGGAAGACGTGCAGCATCATAAACAGACCTATTATCATCGGTATGGTGATAGGCATCTGCAGCTGCCCCGTATCGGCGGCATTGTCAACAGCTGCCCCGACGGCGGCGAACATTGACGCGTAGAGCAAATATCCGAGAATGAAGTAAATCAGGAAGCACCCTATGATGTAGAGCCAGTTCAGGTCGGAAATCTGACGGAGAATTTTCACCATCCCGGCATTCTCCCCGTCCTGAGAAGTGGCTTCGACCAATGACGCTATGTTGTCGATGCTTCCGCTCCCCTCCGCGGCCATAATGCTGGCGACAGCTTCCGGCTGCTTTTCAGCAAGTTTCTGCGAAGCCACGCTGCCGAAGGCCACCACTATTACGAGTGTGAGAACCACCCACATCACGAACTGGGTCAGCGCGACCAGCGCAACTCCGATTATCTTGCCCATCATCAGCTCCACGCTTCTGACGGAAGATACCACAACCTCCACCACACGGCTGCTCTTTTCTTCTATAATACTCTGCATCACCGAGTTGCCGAACAGGAACACAAACATGTATATTATGAAACTCATCAGGTAGGCCAGTATCATATAGAGTTCTGCAGAGTCCTCCTTCGCCTCCCCGCTCTCAGTCATAGTCATCGTGTTGATACGGATGTCGGTATGTACCGCATCCATTATCTTGTCCAGGTCATTTATGTTGTATGCAGTCAGTTTCCGAGCTTCCACCGCCTTGTTTACGGCGTGCTTGACGTTGCCCTTCACATCCACGTTCAACGGTTCGTCGGAAAATGCATCCACAGTGACATTGCCGTCCGCATCGAGAGCAGAAATGTGGACCACCGCGTACAGACCGTTTTCCTTGAGGGATTTGCTCAAGGCTGCGGCATCCTCTCCCGAGGTGATTTCATAAGTAGTTGCATCGTCATTCTCGAAGAACGGTGTACAGATGCCGGAATCGTCAATCACTCTGACGTTGTAGTGCTCGCTTCCGCCTGCAAGCATTATCAGGGCCGGAATGCAGAAGCACAGGCCCAGAAGAAGGGGTGTGAGAAAAGTTGTGAGCAGGAATGTCTTCTTGCGGACGCGGGTAAAGTATTCGTGCCCTATTATTATGCCTATTTTATTGAATTTCATCGCCGTTTCCTCCTATTTGCCGCCGACAAGGCTTATGAATATGTCGTTCATTCTGGGAATCAGTTCCTTGTAAGACACGATGTCAACTTTGTCCAATAATGCCGGAAGGACATCCTTGGAACCAAAGCCGTCATTGACGTTGAGCACTGCTCTATGTCCGGCCTTGTGGTCCTCCGTCAGGAACACACCGAAAGCTTCGCTATCCTGCAGCGGGGTTTCGCCGCGGTATATCACCTCGACCTGATTGGTCCCGTATTTTCTTCTCACCTCGTCCGTATTGCCGCTGACAATCAGTTTCGATTTGTTCAGCAGCATAATGTTGTCGCACAGTTCCTCGACGGATTCCATATTGTGGGTTGAAAGAATGATGGTCGTACCTTCGTCGCGGAGTCTGAGGATTTCATTACGGATGAGTTGGGCGTTCACCGGGTCGAAACCGGAAAATGGTTCGTCAAGTATCAGAATTTGAGGCTTGTGGACAACCGTCGTGATGAACTGTACTTTCTGGGCCATACCCTTGGACAGTTCCTCGATTTTCTTGTCCCACCAGCTCTGGATTCCGAAACGGATGAACCATTTCTTCAGTTCGGAGATGGCCTGAGCGGTGGTCATACCCCGCAGCCGGGCCAGATAGACAGCCTGCTCCCCGACCTTCTGTTTCTTGAAGAGGCCTCTTTCCTCGGGGAGATATCCCAAAGAGCGGACATCCTCGTCCGTCATCTCCTTGCCATTCAGGAGTATTCTTCCCTCCGTTGCCGGAATGATTCTGTTTATTATCCTGATGAGGGTGGTCTTCCCCGCCCCGTTAGGACCCAGAAGTCCGAAAATCGTCCCCTCGGGAATTGTCACGGAAACACCGTCAAGTGCCTTGAAGTTTCCGAAACATTTGACAATACTTTCACATTGCAACATAACGCGCTGAAGTTTAATTCGTAAATATACAAATTTTCTACTTCAGATATACGCGAAGGCGAGAGAATTGTTCTTCAGTCAGGACGTGTTCCTTCAGAAGGTTGGCGGGGGACCAGAGGGTGGAGTCATAGACATTCCTGAACCGTTCGATGCGGCGGGCCCCCTTCTCACCGATGTACGGATGCCGGGCAAGCAGAGCCGTGCTGTCACGCCAGATGTCGAGTTTCACTATCCTTGCCGTATCCACACTTATGGCATCACAGAAGCCTGAGAAGCGGGCCGAATCAAGACCTTCGACCTCCATAATCTGTTCGACGTCGCAGAAACCGCCCAGTCTCTCCCTATAGGAGAGAATCTGCCGGGCATAGAAAGGCCCTATCCCCTTCAACCTGACAAGAGCCGCACTGTCTGCCGAATTCAGTTCCAGTTTCGGTATGTCGATATACGGTTCAAGCCTGGCATACAGGGAATCGGAAACGACATACATCTTCGCGAAATCCTCCTTCTTCCGGAAACGTCCTCCTTTTGAGCGGTAATTCAGAATTGATTCCGCCTGTTTGGGGCTCAACCCCAGTCGGACAAGATCATTCTCCGACACGGTATTGGGGTCGAACCGGAAACTTTCGATGCGACGCGACTGAGCAGGAGCAGACAGCTTCGATCTTCCCGGACGTCCGGATACGGACCTGGCGGACATCTTCACCTCCGTTCCGGGAGCACCCCCTTCCACTACAACCGTATCCGAAGAACCGGCCTCCGACGCAACTGCTTCGACCTTTGCGGGGCGCCGCACAACTTTGGTCACGAACAGGGCCAGTTGAAACCCGAGTATCAAAAAAACAAGTGCCACCATTCCGGAGGCGGCACTTTCAGACAATTTCTTTCTTCCTTTCATCCTACCTTACCTCTTGAGAAAAAGAATGTCTGAAAACGCAATGTTTCCAGACATTCGGATATGTGTTTGAATTATTTCAGCATAAATGCGCGGGCAACACCGATTTCACCCTTGAGCTCGGTGAGCTGGCTGCGGAGCTGGTCAACGCTGATGGCATTGATGACATAAAGCGGCTCAAGAACCTCATTGAGGGGCTGGAGTTCGGGATAGAACTCAACAAGCTGACGGAGATTCTCGTGTACCAGAATGAAGTTGTAGGTAACGTCAGATGCGCTCTGGTCATCGAACATAGGCATAAACTTCTCAATGTTCTGGGTGCAGATGAAAATCTGCTCCACAAGCATTCCGACTGTGCACTCCCAGAAGTAGTTGACGCGGTTGGCCTCAACTTCGGCATCATAGATGGAACCGAAAGCAGTGATAGCCTGACTGTCCTTGCCCTTCTGAGCCTTTGCATAATCGTTCAGCACGGGGTCATTGATTTCTGCCAGAAGTTTGGAAATGGCGGCATTGTATTCAGTCACCGGAATATCGTAGTACGTTGCAATCGCGCGGTCAACGAACAGAACTCCCAGAGCACGATATTTCTGAGACAAAGTCACGAAATTGTCCACATTGCCGGGTTTGAAAAGATAGTCGGGCTTGACCATCTTCTCCTTGTCTGTCAAGGCATATTCAGTGTCGTTGACTTTTCTGACAAAGCCTGCGGGACGCAGTTTGCTGACACTCTCCGCGAGAGCTTCGGCATTGAGTTTGAGTTCACCTGTGATGTACTTTTCTTTCTGGGAGACTTCCTCTGCAACAGGGTCTTCCGCTACGGCCTTTTTCTGATTCTTGCAAGAAGGGAGCATTACAAATGCCGCTGCAAGAAGGATGATAGCTAACTTTTTCATTGGTATAAGTTTATTTGATATTTTACAAGCAATTTGTGCAAATGTAGCAAATTATTTTTAATTACGCTCCTGCCTTACAAATTTTCCCGGAAAATCCTTCAGAAGAAATATTGTGAGAACCACACACATACAAAGCAGCACGGCCATATTGAACCATAGTGTTTCAATCTCATACCAGCCCAGAACCTTCACTCCGCTGTAGAACGGGGCCCTTCCGTTGTGACTCCGAGGGGTCAGGAAGACATATCCGCATCGCGGAACTATATGATTTCCTCTCACCACATACAACTTTTCCGCCTTCCTGTTGAGCACAAGGTTCTCAAGCTGCAGGTTATGGCTGCCGCGCTTGATTGACAGCATCTTTTCCGACCCGTTCTCGGCGATGAACGCATTGACCTGCCTGTCCATTGCAAGAGTGGTGCGGTTTCCCCTCTCCTTCAATATCTTCTTCGCTTTCCCGATATATTCGGACAGGGATTCGTATGAATCGTCTCCCGCATAATCCTCTATCCCGCATATCCGGGCAAGATGTTGGAACTCGGTATGGATTATCTTCAGATGCCGGGGATCCTCCTTCCCTTCCTCCTGACGGAACATTTCGTCATATCTGGTCTCAACCTGTGATTCGAGTTCGTAGAGAAATGCCTCGGAATAGTACATACAGGTATATTTGTCCCTGTCGGCCTCGTAGAACTGCTTTTCGAAATCATTCTTTGAGAAACTTGTGACCGCAAGAGCCTCGTATGCCCATCTGGAAGGAATCACGTCCCCTATCACAGGTACATTCCCCGTCTCGCTGCCGGAATTGAGGTCATCGAAATCCACAACCAGACCGCACAGGAGAATCTGCGGAATCAGCAGAAGAGGAATCGTTATGTAGATTGCCACGACGGAGTTCAGACACTGGGAAAGCAGCAGTCCGGTAAGGCTTGCAAGGAAAGCGGAGATGAACAGTATCATCCACCATTCCCAGAACAGTCCGTGCACACCGGTGATAAGATTGCCCACCACTATGAAAAGAAGTGTCTGGATAAGGCATACGCCTGCCATATAGACTATCTTCGACCAGATGTATCCGGCATACGAAAGATTCAGGAACTTCTCCCTCTTGAGCAGAGCCCTGTCCTTGATGATTTCTTCCGCGCTTCCGCTCATTCCGAGGAAGATGGCCACGATGATTGCCATAAAGAGATAAGAAGTGAAATTCTTGTTCTCCATCAGGCAATACACGCCGCTTTCAGGGACATAGCGCGTGAGGACGGCACTGATTGCGGCCAACAGGGGCGCCTCCATCAATGTCACGAGTATGTACTGGAGATTCGTCAGTTTCGTGCTGCAGTTGCGGCGAAGGAATATCAGGAACTGCCGCAGAGCGGAGGGCCTTCTCTGATCCGTGGGAGGCACGTCCGAAACCTTGGCCGGCTCCATCTCCGGCCTGTTCTTCAGATACATATCGTGCCACTCCCCAGGCTGTATACGCCTCTTGTCGGTCATCTGACCTGTGGCATCGAGAGCCCGTTCGTCGATGATGTTGAGAATAACCTCAGGGTTGACGTTTCCGCAGGTCGGGCAGGCGGAAATGTCGGCATCGGCGTAATTCGCGGCGCTCTTGAAATATGACACGGCCTCGATGGGGTTGCCGTCATAGACCGGATATCCGCCCTTGTCAAGAAGCCACAGACGGTCAAACAGTTTGTAAACGTCGGAAGAGGGCTGGTGTATGTTCACTATTATCAGTTTGCCCTTTCCGGTCTGCTCCTTGAGCAGATTTATCACTTTTTCCGTGTCGGACGACGAAAGTCCGCTGGTAGGCTCGTCAAGGAAGAGCACTGCCGGCTCACGGATAAGTTCAAGAGCGATATTGAGCCTCTTTCTCTGACCGCCCGAGATGTATTTGTTGATGGGGGAACCCACCTTCAGATCTTTTGCGGCATCCAGTCCGAGCTGCTTCAGCATCCTGAGAACCCTGCGGTCAATCTCTTCCTGAGGCATATCGTCAAAACAAAGTTTTGCAGTATACCACAGATTTTCATATACTGTAAGTTCCTCTATCAGAAGGTCATCCTGAGGAACAAAGCCTATCAGGGCCTTCGCTGCCGGCTCGGTGATATCGTGTCCGTTGATGGTTATGGAACCTTTCTGCGGCCTGAGGCTGCCGTTGAGAAGCGACAGGAGCGTTGATTTCCCGACTCCGCTGCCACCCATTATCGCTATCAGCTGGCCGCTGTGAAGGGAGAAACTGAGGTTGTGCATACCCACGTCACTGCTTTCATCGAAGCGGAAGTCCACACCGCGTCCGCAGAATTCAACGAAAGTCCCGCTCTGCTCGTTGTCATAGAGCGACACTATGGTCGAATAGTAATAGGGCTGGATATTCTTGCCCTTGAGGACCCCGCTCTGGAGCCACTGCTGAAAAGACCCGCTCATCACAGGCCTGTCATTCATCCTGATGTCGGAATGGCCGCAATAGGTGAAATAGAGTATGTTCTCCTCCCTCTGATACAGGGTCTTCAACTTGCCCTGCCCTTTCCCAAGG
This sequence comes from Candidatus Cacconaster equifaecalis, assembly GCA_018064445.1. Lineage (GTDB taxonomy): Bacteria > Bacteroidota > Bacteroidia > Bacteroidales > UBA932 > Cacconaster > Cacconaster equifaecalis. Next base: position 1,398 of record JAGHVE010000086.1, on the reverse strand, counting down.
TCAATGACCTTTACACAGTCATCCTCCCTGCCGGCCACAAAATTCACATAATTCGAATATCTGTCGTCAGATATACCGAAAACATCGGCAACTTTCCGGAATATGGGATAGTTCGGGTTGTATTTGTCCTCATTCGTACTGCAGAATTCCAACAGACGGAGAACCATAGCCCCCTGGCCCGTTTTGTCCAGGCTCCCTTTCAACTTTCCGCAGATTCCTTCCGCAATTGAATCCTTGTCAAGGTCAGGAACGTCATCATAATAATCCCGGAGAGTCGTATAGAGATTGATATATGACTGAAGGTCCTTCACTCCGAAATTCGTCCTGAGATAATCGGAAATCAGAAGAAGGGATTTCTCACGATCAAGCCCGTTGTCCGAACCGAAGATTGCGAACAGATTGAGCAGACTTGATAATACGATGTCGTTCATTTATAATGACTTATTTGACTGAATCCTGTATCAGAACTATGAAATCATCCAGCGTCTTGAGGGTCCTGAGGCTTTCATTGGGAATTGTTATCCCGAACTTCGACTCAATTGATGAAACCATCGACAGGAGAGCGAAGGAGTCAAGACCGGCGAACTGCAACCCCTCTGACGTGTTAATCTTCTCTGCAGGGAGGTCCACATATTCGCAGACAATGTCAAGCAATTCTTTCTTAATATCCATTTATCAATATATTTTTATCCCATTGCCTGAACATTTCACGGGAAGGCTTGCCCTTTTCACCTTCTTGGAGGATGTTTTCGGGTATTCCTCTTCAGGCAGTTCCACGTAACTTATGTTCTTGTATGAAGGCAATATCTTGTTAATCATTTGAATGTCCCTGGTTATCGCATCTCTCTGACGGCGTTTGTCCTCATCTTTGATATAGAGTCCGGCACAAAGCACCTTCTTCTGTGTGTCCCCGTATTTTGCGGGATAGACCACCACGTCGGTCACATAGTCGAGATGGACTTCGATTATATTCTCCACCTCTTCGGGACTGATGTTCTTGCCACTGTCCAGTATGATGGTGTTTTTCTTCCTGCCGACAAGTATCAGCCTCCCCTGACCGTCGATATATGCAATGTCTCCGGTATGGAAATAACCGTCCTCGTCAAAGACCTGCGCCGTGGCTTCCTCATCTTTGTAGTAGCCCTTGAAGACGCTGGGACCTTTCACGCAGAGTTCTCCGACCCCGTCGGCGCTATGGCCGTCTATCTTGATCCGGAATGAAGGGCAGGGCTTGCCCACACTCCTGTATTCGTCTACGGGGTCGCTGTTCATCGAAATCAGGGGGCCGCATTCGGTGATGCCGTATCCGTTCTCGATACGGACTCCCAAATCCTTCATTCCCTTGACCACAAACGGATTGAGCATCGCGCCACCGCAGACTATCATATTCAGGTTGCC
>JAGHVE010000145.1 GCA_018064445.1 Candidatus Cacconaster equifaecalis | reverse complement strand
GCAAGCGCCGCGTGGAATCTCTCCCTGCCGTTGAATTCATCGAGGGTATGTTTCAGGGCACCGGCCCCGCGGGACCTGTCGACCGGGATTGCACCGAGCCTCTTCAGTATGGGCCCCAGCGGCCATTTGAAGAACTCCTTCTTCACCATCACGTTGGGAGTATCCCCCATTGCCCTCATATAGAGGTAGAACACGATATAGTCCGCAATGCAGGTGTGGGGAAAACCCAGTATGATGCATTTGGGCTCCTCAATCGGCCTGTTGTCAATCTTCCAGCCCCAGACTTTGCAAAGCAGGAATTTTGCGGTGGCAGGTCTCATTACTGCGCCTCCTCCGTATTGTCGACATCCGAGCGCAGGTTCGTCCGGATGAACTTCTGCCTCACCGGCGTATTGTTGCCCATATAGAAGTCGATAATGTCACTTATCTTGTCCTCTCCCGTGAGACGGACCACCTCAAGCCTGATATTTTCCCCTATGAAGCCTTTGAATTCGTCGGGGGATATCTCACCGAGTCCCTTGAAACGGGTTATCTCGGCATTTTTTCCCAATTTCTTCAGGGCCGTCTCCTTCTCGGCGGAACTGTAGCAGTAGAAGTTCTGCTTCTTGTCCCTCACCCTGAAGAGAGGTGTCTGAAGGATATAGAGGTGGCCTGAACGGACCACGTCGGGGTAGAATTTCAGGAAGAACGTCAGCAGCAGAAGCCGGATGTGCATACCGTCCACGTCGGCATCTGTCGCTATCACTATGTTGTTGTACCTCAATCCGTCCACTCCGTCCTCAATGTTGAGTGCGGACTGGAGAAGGCAGAGCTCCACGTTCTTGTCAACGTAAAGGTCTTTCTTTGAAGCCTTTGCGCAGTTGAAGGGTTTTCCCATCAGGCTGAACACGGCCTGGGTGTTGGCATCCCTGCTCTTTGTTATGGAGCCGGATGCGGAATCACCTTCCGTTATGAAAATAGTCGTCTCTTCGGAAAGCGGGTTCCTGTCCCCGTAATGCACGCGGCAGTCCCGCAGTTTCTTGTTGTGGACAGTGGCTTTCTTCAGTCTCGCCTTTGTCTTCTTGCTGATGGAGGAGATTGCGTTGCGTTCCTTCTCGGAATCCTCTATTTTCGCCTTGATGACATCCGCGACGTCAAGATGCCTGTGCAGATAGTTGTCCAGGTCGGTGGAGAGGAAATCGGACATAGCCTTGCTGATGGTCTGGCCGTGAGTGCCGTCCTGCTTGTTCTGCCACATATACTTGCTGCCGAGTTGGACCTTGGTCTGCCCTTCGAATTCCGGCTCCTGAATGCGGACGCTCACCGCCCCGATTATGGACTGCCGTATGTCCACGGGGTTGTAGTCTTTCTTGAAGAAATCCTTCAGCACCTTTGCCACCGCCTCCTTGAACGCCGCGAGGTGCGTGCCGCCGAGGGTGGTGTTCTGTCCGTTCACGAAGGAATAGATGTTCTCCCCGTAACCGCCTCCGTGGGTGAATGCTATTTCTATGTCGTCGGTCTTGATATGTATCGGTTCATAAAGAGGTTCCTCCTCTATGCTCTCGTTGAGCAGGTCCAGCAGTCCGTTCTCCGATTTGAACTCCTTTCCGTCCAGATCGAGCTTGAGACCTACGTTCAGATAGGCATAGTTGCGGAGCATCGTCTCGATGTACTCGAAATTGTACTCATACGGTTCGAAGAGGGTGTCATCCGGGATAAAGGAAATCAGTGTCCCGTTGCGCTCCTTTGTGAGCTGGACCGTAAAATCGGGCGTCACAAGTTTTCCCTTCTCATATTCCAGACGGAGAGTCTCCCCGTTTCTGAACGACTGGACGATGAAGGAGGATGACAGGGCATTGGCCGCCTTGAGTCCCACTCCGTTCATTCCCACCGACTTCTGGAAGACTTCGCTGTCATACTTTGCTCCGGTGTGCAGCTTGCTGACGGCCGCATCCAGATTGTTCAGGCCGGTCTTCTGATTCACGCCGAAGGGGATTCCGCGTCCGTAGTCCCGGATTGTGATGCGCTTCCCGTCTATGTGGATGTTTATCACCTTTCCGAAACCCATCGCAAATTCGTCGATCGAATTGTCGATGATTTCCTTCATCAGGACATACATTCCGTCATTGGGGGCAGTGCCGTCCCCCAGACGGCCGATATACATACCGGGCCTGAGCCTGATATGCTCGATATCTTCAAGATGGGTGATGCTGTGGTCTCCGTAATCGTTCTGCGGAATGTTCAATTCGTCGTCAATCTCTTTCATCA
>JAGHVE010000111.1 GCA_018064445.1 Candidatus Cacconaster equifaecalis | reverse complement strand
CTGGGAATGAAGCTTGTGCTGGATGCTCTCGTGGATCCGGAGCACGGAGTCCTCAAGACTTTCGATGACATAGACGCTGTCGGCCACAGGATAGTTCAGGGTGCCGACTTCTTCAGTGAAAGCGCCCTCGTGAACGAAGATGTCATCAGGAAGATAGAGATGTGCTGCGATTTCGCGCCGCTTCACAATCCCGCACATCTTCTGGGCATCAGCGCCATCAGCGCCGTCCTTCCCAAGGTGCCGCAGGTGGTTACGTTTGACACTGCGTTCCACCAGACAATGGAACCTCACGCCTATCTGTATGCTCTTCCGTATGAATATTATGAGAAGTACCGTGTCCGTCGTTACGGAGCCCACGGAACTTCCCATCAATACGTCTCCCAGCGTGGCGCGGAGTTCGCCGGACTTGACCTGGGCAATTCCAGGATAATCACATGCCATATCGGCAACGGTAGTTCCGTGACAGCAGTCAGAAACGGCAGATGCATTGACACTTCAATGGGGTTCACGCCTCTTGAGGGAATGATTATGGGAACCCGCTGCGGAATCATTGACGCCAATATCGTCCCCTACATCATGAAAAAAGAGAATCTGACTCCGGACGAGATGACGACAGTGATGAACAAGAAGTCCGGTTTCCTCGGACTGAGCTGCGAGAGCTCCGATATGCGTGACATCCTCAGTTTGTCTGCAGCCGGTAATAAGAAGGCTCAGATAGTGTTCGACAAGCTGATTCACGACATAGTGAAGCTGGTCGGCGGTTATATCGCCGAAATGAACGGGGTTGACCTCATAGTCTTCACTGCGGGTATAGGTGAGAACAACTCCGTGATCCGCCGTAGGGTTTGCGAGCACTTCAGCTATATGGGCTTGAAGATCAATGACGGGGCCAATGACAATGCCCACGAAGAGACAATGATATCGGCACCTGACTCAACGGTCAAGGTGGCAATGATACCCACGGACGAAGAACTTGTCATCGCCCGTGATACCATGCGTATCGTAAGTCTGGCCAAAAAGTGATTTCTGGCCAGATGGCGGCTATTTTGCCGCCATTGCCTGGCACGCAGTGATCGCGACCATTTTGTAGATATCGTCCACCGAGCATCCGCGACTCAGGTCGTTGACCGGTCGGGCGATACCTTGCAGAATGGGACCTATGGCGTCAGCCTCTCCCAGCCTTTGGACGAGTTTGTAACCTATGTTGCCTGCTTCAAGGTTGGGGAATACAAGCACGTTGGCCTTGCCCGCTATTTCTGAACCCGGAGCCTTCTTTGCGCCTACTGAAGGCACGAGGGCCGCGTCTGTCTGAAGTTCGCCGTCGATGTGCAGTTCCGCATTGAGTTCCTTTGCCAGTTTCGTAGCCTCCACCACTTTGTCAACCACTTCGTGCTTGGCTGAGCCTTTTGTAGAGAAGGACAGCATTGCAACCCTGGGCTCGGCGATTCCGGCCACACTCTTTGCCGTCTGGGCGGTACATACCGCAATCTGAGCCAGCTGGTTGGCATCGGGAGCGGGAGTTACGGCAATGTCACCGAATACCAGGACTCCGTTATCTCCATATTGAGGTGTTTTGGTTATCATAAGCATAGCACCGCTGACGCAACTGATGCCGGGGGCGCATTTGATTATCTGAAGGGCGGGACGAAGCGTTTCTCCGGTAGTGGAAAGGGCACCGCTTATCTGTCCGTCGGCCTCTCCGTTCTTGATGATGAGGCAACCGAAGTAACGGGGGTATTTGACGAGGACGGCGGCCTGTGCGGGAGTCATTCCCTTGTTCTTCCTGAGTTCATAGAGAAGATTTGTGTACTCGGCCGTCTTATCACTGGTCTCGGGGTCGATGATGGTCGCTTTGGAAATGTTCTTGAGACCGAACTCGTCGGCCTTTTTCAAGATTTCCGCCCTGTTGCCGATGAGGATGATTTCCGCAAGGCCGTCAGCTATTGATTTGTCGGCCGCTTTGATTGTACGCTCCTCGAGAGATTCGGGGAGAACGATGCGCTGTCTGTTGGACTTTGCGCGTTCGATAATACTTTCTATCAGAGTCATTTTATTGAATGTTTTGGTTTGTCTGGGAAGATATTTTCCGGTGAAGTTTTTTAATGAGGGCCTTGGTGTTCCTGGAGAATCTGGCCCCTTTCCATGAACTTGTGTTTGATATGAGCGCCCAGCAGCTGCCGTCGGGGAAATACCAGACAAGGGCGCTTGTTCCTGAATATGAACCTGTTCTTGTCCATCCCTTTTCGGGATCGGTGTCGTTCCATCCCAGAGAATAGGTGTATGGATCGTACCAGCAGGTCATTTCCATGACGCTTTGTCTTGACAGTATGTCGGGGATGTCGTCTCTCCCGTCAATCGATGCGGCAAACCTGCACAAATCATTGGCCGACGCTGTCCAGGCTCCGGCTCCGGATAGGGCTCTGATGTCATTCTTGCAGTAGCATGGAGTTTCGTCACCGTTGTCCGTATAGTAGTGCACCTCGCCTGCATATCTTTCATCGGGGCCGTTCCGGGCTATCCTCATATCTTCGATTCCTGCGGGTAGAAGCAGGCTCTCGCGTATCCAGTCCTCGTAGGGCATTCCCGTGACCTTTTCGATGACCAGAGACAGGAGAAGGAAACCCAGATTCGAATATTCCATCGAGGTTCCGGGGTAGAAAGCCAGCGGTCTTGCGAGTTCTCTCTGAAGGAGAGCCTCATTGTCGGCACCGCAGCGTCTGGAGAACATCGGATCCCCGCCTTTCTGGGAGAAGCCTCCTTCGTGTCGCAGAAGATTGTCTATGGTGATAAGACTGTATCTCCTGTCCTTGATGAAACAGTTGTATTCGTTGAGGATGCCGTCATCGCCGAACAAGCGGTCTGTCAGTTCCAGTCTGCCCTCATCCTTGAGTTTCATGATGCCTGTGGCGGTGACAAGTTTTGATACCGATGCTATTCTCATCGTGTTGTCGGGAGTCATATGCCTGCCGGCATTCACGTCAGCCCATCCATATGCCTTTTCCAGAATGTTCTCTCCGTCTTTGATTGCGGATATCTCAAGGCCACGGATATGCCATTTGCGCATAAAATCCCTGACTTCGAGGTCTATGGAATCGACAGGGCTCAGCACGGCAAGCAATATCCCCAACAGGAGGCTCATCTGATAAGTCCGGCCTCCCTTCCGAAATCAATTATGAAATCTGCGGTCTTTTCAATGCCCAGTTTGCTGGAGTCGATGCAGAGGTGGTAGTCGGAAGATTTTCCCCAGTGCCCGAAGGAGAAGAAGTTATAGAATTCCGCCCGGGCCCTGTCTCTTTTGAAAATGATTTCCTCCGCTTTATCTTCGGGAAGGTCCTCGCGTCCGCAAACATATTTTTTTCTTATGTCCATAGGGGCGCAGATGAAGACATTCAGGCAATCGAAATCGCGGAGAATATAATTTGAGGCGCGTCCGATGAAGATGGCGGGACCTTGCCCGGCGATTTTTCTGATGACATCGCTTTGAATCTTGAAGAGTTCCCCGTCATTCAGTCCGGAGGTGAAACTGCCGTACCTGTTGGAACCGAATATGCTTCCAAGCCACATGAATCTTCTTTTTTCGTCACTTTTCCGGAACAGTTCAGGGCTGAACCCGCTCTGCTCGGCGGCTTTGGTGATAAGTTCGTTGTCATAAACCGGAATCCCCAATTTGAGTCCGATGGCTTGGGCTATGTCCCTGCCTCCGCTGCCGAACTGCCTTCCGATATTGATTATTGTGTGCTTGTTTTTCATAAACTTATATGGCTCCTCCAAGATTTTCGGATGATTCTCCATCCTCGAGTTTATTGAATTTTCTGATCAGACGTACTATGAATATTGTCGAGACTACAACATGAATCGTGTCGGAAATCGGGAAACTTACCCAGACACCGACCTCGTTGAACATCAGGGGGAGGGCATAGACGAAGGGAAGCAGGAACAGAAGCTGCCTTGCCAAAGAAAGGAAAATGGAAGTCTTTACCAATCCCAGACACTGGAAAAAATTGGACGAAACGATGCCGAATCCTACAAGCGCAAATCCGGCATTCATGATTCTCAGTCCCTTGGGCGCCAGTTCCGCAAGTCTGGCGTTGGCCGGATCGTTCATATTGACGAACATTCCTACGGCAAGTTCAGGGAACAGTTCGGAGAACAGGAAGCACACAGTGGTTATCAGCACTTCCCATTTTGCCGTGAGAAAGAAAATCTCCTTTACGCGTTTGTATTGCCGGGCTCCATAATTGTAGCCTGCAATAGGCTGCAGTCCCTGGTTGAACCCCATGCATATCATCACGAACAACATGGTGAACCTGTTGACGATGCCATAAGCACCTATGGCGTCGTCACCGCCGTATCTGCGAAGTTGCTGATTGATGAAAAGGGCGACGATGCATGCGGCCACGTTCATAAGGAAAGGTCCCACGCCGATTGCCAGGGATTGTTTGGCGATACGCCATTTGAGTTGGAACACCGGTTTGCGGAAATGGAGAAAACGCCTCTTGTCCGCCAGGAATCTGAACGTGTATACCAGGGCAAGAATCTGGCATAGAATAGTGGCGAGCGCCGCTCCGCGTATGCCCATCTTGAATCCGAATATGAAGACGGGGTCCAGTATGGCATTGGATATGACGGTGAACAGGGTGAGTCCCATTGCCGTCCGTGGGTGGCCGGAACACCGTATGATGCCGTTGAATCCGTGGAGGAGATGCGTGAAGACATTGCCCAGAATGATGATGAACATATAGTCGTAAGCGAAGGGCAGGGTAACGTCACTTGCTCCGAAGAACCTCAGTATGGGTTCCAGGAACGGCAGCACCAGAGCGGTGAACAGAACTCCTATTATCACGTTGAGTGAAAGCACGTTGGAAAGAACCTGCGTTGCGGAATCGTAGTTCTTCTGACCGAGCAGAATCGATATCATTGTCATACCTCCCACACCCACGAGGGTGCCGAGGGCGATGGACAGGTTCATCAGGGGAAAGGTTACGGCAAGACCGCTGATGGCCGCCGCACCGACTCCGGGGATATGACCGATGTATATGCTGTCGACCATATTGTACAGAGACGCCGCGGTCTGGGCGATGATGCCCGGAACGGCATACATGCGCAGCAGGCTGCCTATGGGCTTGGTGCCGAGATCGGTGGGAGCGGAGTTGACTTCTGCCATCGTTTATTCGGGCTTGTCAACAATCTCGATGTCGAAGCGGAGCGGTGAGTATGACGGGATTGAAAGCCCGCTGCCGTTACCGAGATATCCCATATCGGAGGTGAAGATGCCGACAGCCTTTTCGTAAGGCCCCATTTTGCTGAGGAGATACTTGAATCCCGGAATGACGCTCGACTCGCTGCTTGTCATTGTGGTTTCGGTATATGTTTTCTTGAGATTTATCTGGACGGGGGCATAGGTGCTTGCGGCGGAGTATATTTCGTGGAATTTGGCGGTATCGGCAATGTTTGTGTCGAAGACCACCCCGTCAAGCCTCCTTCCTATGTAGTTGACGTATATCGTGGTGTCCTTGTCAAATTTCAATCCGCCGGCGGCAGGCGTTATGACCTTTCTGAAGAATCCTGTGGTGTCGTATACGGCAGATGGAAAGTTCCTGCTGACATAGCTGGACAACGAATCCTGTTCCCATTTGGCAATGTCGGATATGCGGTCGGTGATTTCGAGTTCATAGATGGCTGTGGTGCCGGAAATGTTGTCTATGTAGTCCTGCTCCGTATCATA
>JAGHVE010000039.1 GCA_018064445.1 Candidatus Cacconaster equifaecalis | reverse complement strand
TTGGCCGTGATTACGATGTACTTCATGCCGGCATCCTTTGCAAGCTGCACGATGGCTTCGGCATCGAACTCGGACGGCTTGAAGTCTGCGGCTTCCGCCATATATTCGTCTGCAGGTATGTTCGCCTGACTCATAATCCATTCTGCAATGCCCCAATAAGGTTTTCCTTTCCAGTTACCCTCCAGCTTGGAGTATAGCCCGAAGTGGATGAACATTGCATAGTTGCCGTCTTCGAACAATGCCATCTGTTTGGAGCGTGTCTTCTGCTGGGAAGCAGAGACTTCAGCAATGTGCTGTTTGCCTCTTTTGTCATTGGAAACGCTATTGACTGTACAGGAAGATAAGATGCAGGAAAATAGTGCTGCTAACAAAAATTTTCTCATAATTGCAAAGATAGCAAACTTGGAACAATCATCAAGTCACCCTTAAGAAACTGTCGCGGGATTGAAAAGGGGCTTTTGCCATCCCATCGTGACAAAAAATCTCGTCGTGGGATTGAAATCGGCCCTTTGTCATCCCCGTCCAGAAGAGGATGAAGATGCTGTCTATTTTCCTATTGTTTTGTAAACGTCATATTTTCTCCATCGCTGGAACTTCCGATGAACTTGGTGGGGCTCAACCAGTTTAGATTCAAAACTACAACTTCTCCGCTGTGATTCAATGTAGTCTTTGAAAAATTATATTTGAATAATGCCTCCTCCTCTGCCTTCCCCTGACTGTATAAGGTCGCCTTTCCTTCTCCATTCGAAGAGAACAGGAAAAGGGCATATTCATCGGGAAGTGAATCCTGGGTGGCTTTCCAGGTACCGACGATATCATATTCGTCATCTTTACTGCAGGAAGACAAATTAATTGTCATTCCAATCATTACAAGGAGCATCAGGACGCTCAAAAGTTTCTTGATTTTCATTTTATTGTTTTTTTTATCTTTGTCAAAATACCTGACTGATATGAAACGTTTGAGCGCAATTGTTTTCAGCATTTTCTTTTCGGCCTGCCTGATGGCCCATCAACCTGTTCCTGCTCCTAAAGTCCTCACTGCGGAGGACCTGACGGGATACTGGTGTCTGGATAAGGAATACAACAGAATTCCTCATTGTGTCCTTCATTTTGTGGATGACAACTCGGCCATCGTTTATAAGGAAACCGGCGTTCAGAATCTGTTCCACGGAGTGGTAGGTCTGGAGATTCCGGATTTCAACGGACTGTTCTACTGTCCGCAGGACGATTCCATATATGGATACACCTTCACTGACGGAACGGTCAGAATCTCCAATGGTATGACTTTGAAAGTCACAAAAAAGGGTTTTCTGAAACTGGAGGCGACGGGACTGGTGTTCCGGAAATTCGATCAGCGCACTTTCGCCGAAGAGATACCGCAGGTGGATGACAGCCGGGGGAATCCGGAGACCGGTTATTGGGGACCCGTGCCGGGCTTGATGGTATGGGACAGGGACTCCCGATAGATTTGCTCTATCTTGCGGTTCGGCTGCTGATGCCGAAAATATCACTATCTTTGAGTACACAAAATCAATCGGTATTATGGATAGGAAAGGAATACTTAAGTTTACGGCAGTTCTGATATGTGCCATATTCATCAATCTCCAGTCATTCGCGCAGCAGGACAAGCCCAATCTCCGGATGGGCGTGCTCAGCGATATCCACGTATGTGACGATGAGTCGGAAGAGTCGTTCCGTCATGCGTTGGAGTATTTCCGGGACAAGGAGGTCGATGGAGTCATCGTCGCAGGCGATATGGCTGACCACGGCCTCGCATACGAGCTTCTCCGTATATCGCGCGCCTGGAACGCCGTTTTTCCCAAGGACAGACGCCCCGACGGCTCCCACGTGGAGAAGGTGTTCGTCTATGGAAACCACGATGCATTCGACAACACCCGTAAGGACTGGTATCGGGAACTTCCCCCGGAACAACTCAAACTGGGGCCCGTCCGTGCCGATTATGCGAAGAACTGGAAGAAGTACTTCAAGGAGGACTTCGCCCAGGTATATATGAAGGAAGTGAAGGGTTACAAGTTCATCGGTTGCCACTGGTCGTTCGAGAACGACCGTCAGGAATGTGGAGCGCCCGAGTTCGTGAAGGCGCACGCCGCTGAGTTGAAGGGCGAGAAACCTTTCTTCTACATACAGCATGCTCATCTGGCTCATACCTGCAACGGCGAATGGACGTGGGGTCAGGACGATGGCGCAATGACTGAGACTCTCAAGGCTTTCCCCAATGCGATTGCCTTCTCCGGCCACTCCCATAATCCCCTGACGGACGGGCGTGACCTGTGGCAGGGCGAGTTCACGAGCATAGGAACTGCGTCGCTGCGTTACGTTCTCCCCATAGGCGGACGTGAGAATTCTTCCCTGGACGGAGAAGACCGTGACGTACCCTGCCAGATGCCCTCAATCGCGGGGCACTACTGCCACCACGGTATGGTTATGACCGTCTATGACGACCGCATCACCCTCGAGCGCCGCGAGTTCTACTATGACGAGTCGCTTGGGGAGGACTGGGTGATACCTCTTCCCAAGGGCACCGATGCCCCGCTGTCATACGAAAATATGGCCGGGAAGGCCCCCATCCCGCAGTTTGCAGAGGATGCGAAAGTCTCTCTCAGTCCATTTTTCACGGGCAAGGACCGCTATGGCGCGGAAACTGAGCAGATTGAGGTTACTTTCCCCGCCGTGAAGAGCAGGACCTCCGGTGTCAGGGCATTCGACTATGAAGTGCAGATTGAACAGCGCTACGTCGATCTTACCACTGTTGCCGGCACCAAACACGTCTATTCTGCCCATTGCTATTATGGAGAGGAGCACGATGACAACGAAGTCAAGTGCGTTTTCGCAAAGGAGGAAATTCCGGGTATGTACGAATACCGCTTCGTAGTCCGCCCCTGCGAATGTTACGGCGGCAAGGGAAATCCCATCTTCTCCGAATGGCAGCAACCCCTGGATTCAAAGAAATAAGAACATTTTTCAAACCACTGGTATATATACAAAACAGACTCCGGAGATTCTCCGGAGCCTGCTGTTTTTTGGGGGTATCCTACCGCTATTTGGCAATGCCCTTCATAATCACTTCTACGTTGTTGTTCTGCTTCACGATGGACTCGAAGACCTTACGGGCGTCCTCTTTGGTGATGGAGTTCAGAATCTGTTCGAAATCCGTATCCATATCTGCACCGCTGTCAAGCAATGTCGTCAATGATTCAGCCCAATAGCTGTTCTCGGTGACGTTTTCCTTCCAGTTCTTCAAGAAGAATTCCTTTGCTTTTGCAAGGTGCTCGTCTGTCGGGCCTTCCGCTGCAAAATTGGCAACTATCTCGCGGATTCGTCCGTTGAGATATTCATATTTAGCGGGGTCGGTTTGGTAGGCGATCTGATAGTAGGCCTCTTTTTCAGGGAAGCCGACCAATTCACCGTATGCGCCGATACCGTAGGTTCCGCCTTCCTTCTCCCTGATTTCCTCGAGAAGGACAGTTGACAGGGCATTGAGGGCGATGTCGTATGAAAGGGAGTTCTTGAGGTTGTATTCCGCGTCGGAGTTCACGAAGAAGCAGGTGGTGACCATAGGAATTTCCATCGGCTTTTCAAACAGGACAGCCTTGTTCCCCTTGGCGAAGTCGAAAATGTCAGGGTTGGATTTCTCTTTCTTTGCCTTTGTGGCGGGGAGGGATGCGATGTAGTTCTCAAGATAAGGAATCAGGGTTGACTCATCGACATTTCCCGTTATCACGAAGGTGAAGTCAGCGGCATTGGCAAAACGCTCACGGGCGATTGCCAGGGCGCGGCCATAGTCAATCTGTTCCATATCCTGAAGGTCCATTGCCTTCACTCTTGCAGGACGGTCATAAATCGTGGTGGAAAGCGTGTCCTGGAATGCGGCCATAGGCTGGGCCTGACGGTTCGCAATGGAGGCGCTCTGACGGGTCTTCCAGGAGGTGAAGGCATCCTGATCCTCGCGGAGGGCGGTGAAGTAGAGATATGTCAACTGGAACATAGTCTCCAGGTCCTTGGGAGTGGAATTGGCGTAGAGACCTTCCTTGTAGAAGTTGACAAAGGGGGAAACACCTACGTTCTTTCCCGAAAGAGCTTTGGTGAGTTCGGTGCTGTTGAAGTTGCCCACACCTCCGATTGTCATCAGGCTGGACAAAGACTTGAGTACAGGGGCCTCCTGCTCTGAATATTGTGACGTTCCGCCGTAACTGTAGGCCTGCATCAGAATCTGGTCTTTGTTGAAATCGGTCTGCCTGAAATAGACGGTCGCACCGTTTGAAAGGGTGTATTTCTCATATCCGAATGCAGCCTTGCCGTCTTTTTTAACTTTTCCAGCCTTCGGCATTTCGGAAATCAGAGGCTCGTTTGAAACGGCATCCACGTAGGGTTCGATGTTCTCGGCGGCGACAGAGGCGAGCATATCCTTGACCTGCTGTGCATCGGGCCATACGAGACCTTCCTTTTCGGGGAGCATACAGGCCACAACAAGGTTGCCCTGTCCGACAAAAGTTCCAACAATCTGGTTGATGACTTCCACGGGGATCATAGGACCTACCTGCTGCACAAGAGCGTACATATTCTCAATGCCGGCGATAGGCTCATTGTCGATGAAGTGGCGTACATATTCGCTGCAGAATTCCGCGCTCTTCTTTTTCTCGCGGGAATTGTACTGGGATTCATAGTAGGAGAGAATCTCGGCTTTCGCGCGCTCATATTCGCTTGCAGTGAAGCCTCCGCGGACTGCGCGGAGCATCTCCCGGTAGAGAGTGGTCAGACCTTTCTCGAAATTTCCGTCAGGGAAAGCCACTTGTCCTGTCCAGGCCTTTTTTGTCTTTGACAGGAAGAAATCGTCATCTCCGATACTGGCCTGGATGAAAGGAGGTTCCGGACTCTGAAGAATTTCGGAGATACGGCTGTTCATCATAAGCAGGGCCGCGTACTGGGCGTATGTATAGACCAGATAGTTGAGATCGCCTTTCAGCTCGTTGGGATAAGCATCGTGCTTGCAGAAGATCAGTGCGGATGCGACGGACTGCTCCTTGTCGGTCGCGATGCTTACGATAGGTTCGGTGTTGTCCTCAATCTGGACATAATATCTCTCGGCGGGATTCTCCGGCTTAGCGATGGTCCCGAATATCTCCTTGATCTTGGCCTCGACAGCGTCAACGTCGATGTCACCGACAACGACGATTCCCTGCTGGTCGGGACGGTACCATTTTTCATAATAGTCGCGCAGAGCCTTGTAGGGGAAGTTGTCCACTACTGACATAAGTCCGATAGGCATTCTTTCACCGTATTTGTTGCCCGGGTAGACCTCGGGAAGAATCTTCTCATACATACGGAGCATCGCAGAATTCATACGGGTCCTCCATTCCTCGTGGATGACACCCCTTTCGTGGTCGATGTCATCGTCCTCAAGCAGAAGGCCGTCGGCCCAGTCGTGAAGAATCCACAGGCAGGAGTCGATTGCGGTGGGTGCCGTGGCTACAGGCACGTTGTCGATGTTATAGACGGTCTCGTCGATGGAGGTGTATGCGTTGAGGTTCTGACCGAACTTGACGCCGATGCTCTCGCAGTACTTGATGACACCGTTGCCGGGGAAGTGCTGTGTTCCGTTGAAGCACATATGTTCCAGGAAGTGGGCAAGACCTCTCTGGTTCTCTTCTTCCAGGATTGAACCGACCTTCTGAGCGATGTAGAAGTTGGCCTGACCCTTGGGCTCCTCGTGATGGCGGATGTAATAGGTGAGGCCGTTGTCCAGATGTCCGATGCGGACGGCGGGGTCAACGGGAATGGGCTGGGACTGCTGTCCGAAAGCCAGTGTGGCGGTAAGAATCACCGCGAAAAGTGTGAAAAACCTTTTCATAGTATATGTG
>JAGHVE010000027.1 GCA_018064445.1 Candidatus Cacconaster equifaecalis | reverse complement strand
GCCGCAGACAGCAAGTTATTTGCGCAGCAAATGACGTAGATGGCGAGAATGGACGCTGTCCGGACGCAAGTCATTCCAGTCTGCAAGTGTTCAATCGTCTGTACATATGGGCCAACGTATGCTGTTCACTTCAATGTCATCTCATCTGAACAGCAGCCACAGAAAAAGTGGATAGCCATCGGGATTTGAATTTTTCATCGCAATTGAGTAAATTCGCACGGTAAATTCAGATAAATATGTTCAAGAATCACCCCAAAGGGCTGCTTGCAGCCGCATTGAGCAATATGGGCGAAAGGTTCGGCTACTACATAATGAATGCCGTCCTGCTCCTGTTCCTCTGCTCCAAATTCGGAATTTCAGACCAGACCAGCGGCCTGATTTACTCATTCTTCTATTGTGGAATATATGTACTGAACCTGATTGGTGGCATCATAGCCGACAGGACTCAGAACTACAAGGGCACCATCCAAAGCGGTCTGATAACGATGGCCCTCGGGTATACCGCACTGGCAATCCCCATCACGGCCACAACCGGCAACCACTCCTGGCTTCTTCCGTTCACCTGCTTCGCCCTCTTCCTGATTGCTTTCGGCAACGGTCTCTTCAAGGGCAACCTGCAGGCGCTTGTCGGACAACTCTACGACAACTTCGAAGCCGAAGCCGCCGCAAAGGGTGAAGAAGCTCTCAAAGCCGCCAAAGGCAAACGCGACTCCGGATTCCAGATTTTCTACGTGTTCATCAACATCGGAGGTCTTGTAGCTCCCTTCGTCGCCCCCCTGCTCCGCAGCTGGTGGCTCAAGGCCAACGGATTCCTCTATAATGCCGCCCTTCCTGCCCTCTGCCACCAATATATCAACAGTAACGGAGCTATGGATGCCAGCCAGATGGAAAACCTGACACAACTCGCATCCCAGGCATCCATAAACGGTCAGGCAGTTGCCGATGCAGCCTTCTGCAGCAATTACCTGGAAGTGTTCAACGCCGGAATCCACTACTCCTTCATCGCCTCCGTAGCGGCGATGCTGATTTCACTGGTCATCTTTATGGCGACCAAGAAGGGCCTTCCCGAACCCGCAAAAAAAGCCGCATCAGCGTCAGTGGGATACACCGAGGAGGAAAAGATTGCAATGGCAAAGGAAATCAAGCAGCGTATGGCAGCCCTCTTCGCTGTACTCGGAATCTGCATCTTCTTCTGGCTTTCATTCCATCAGAACGGTCAGTCACTTTCCCTGTTCGCACGCGACTTCGTCAAGACTGATGCAATCGCCCCCGAAATATGGCAGGCTGTCAATCCTTTCTTCGTGATTACCCTCACTCCGTTGATAATGGCTTTGTTCGCATCTCTCAGCCGCAAGGGACGTGAGGTATCAACACCCCGGAAGATTGCAATCGGTATGGGCATCACAGGTATGGCCTATCTGTTCCTTATGATATATTCAATCTTCGCAGGTTATCCTTCAGGAGAAGAGTTCCGCGCCCTTCCCGTAGCAGAAGCGGCAGGTATGAAAGCCGGATGGTGGGTGCTGATTCTGACCTACTTCTTCCTCACCGTAGCCGAACTCTTCATCTCCCCTCTCGGACTCTCATTCGTGTCGAAGGTGGCGCCCAAGAATATGCAGGGACTCTGCCAGGGCCTCTGGCTCGGCGCAACTGCAGTGGGCAACCTCTTCATCTTCGTAGGCCCGCTGATGTACAACGCCTGGGGCATCTGGAAATGCTGGATGGTATTCCTGATTATCTGCCTTGTAGCTATGAGCGTGATGCTGGGAATGGTCAAGTGGCTTGAGAAAGTCACGAAGGCATAGAAACGAAAGGTATATGAAAAAGATTAAAACTGCACTGGCTGTTACCATAGCCATTGTGGCGATGGGGTGTACGAAACAAGATGACCCGCAACCTGAAGTTTTTGACAACCTTATCGTCTATGGCAAAATCTACACAGCCGGAATTGACTCATCCAAAGCCAAGGATATGCTCACCGACACAGCCCAGTACGTCATTGCGGACGCAATGGTAATCAAGGACGGCAAATTCATCTGTGTGGGCACCAAAGATGAGGCGAACAAGCATAAAACCGAAAAAAGCAGGATAATCGATTGCACCGGCAAGGGTATCATCATCCCCGGCATCACCGACGGACACGCGCACTATCTGATGAAATTCATCAACGAACAGATGAGTGCGGGCAATCTTCAATTCAGGGGTGACTGGAACTATCAGCAAGTGCTGGATCAGGTTCGTGATTTCGTAAATCAGGCCAAACAAGACGGCCGGCATCTGGACTATGTGTATGGCGAAGGATACAGCCTTGCCAATTTGATGGAAAACGGCCACGACCTCCGTCACCGCAAGGACCTGGATGCAATCTCAACCGAGATACCAATTTTCCTCACCGGCTTTGACCACCACAGCACGGTTGTCAACACACGCGCGATGATCAATGCCGGCATTTTGGATGAAAACGGTAACGTCATCCGTGACCGGATAGCCGGAGGTTTTATGTATCGTGACGAAGAAGGCAAACTGAACGGAGTATTCGCCGAGCGTGCCACCTCGCTGCTGCAGGGACCCGGCCTGGATAACAAGATGCGTCCCACTTCCGCGCAAATCACACAGGGCATTGAAAATATGCAGCAATACCTGCTGTCCGCAGGCATCACCAATATTATCGAAGGTTGGACAAACAATTACAGCGTGGATGACGAATCCCTGTTCCAGGCATTGACAACTATGGATTGGGACAAGGCTCTGCACCTCAACGTCTCCCTTACCTACGAGATTGAGCCGTGGTATAATGACAATTATCCCTTCCCCTACGTGGAAAACGCCGCTTCCGTTCAAAGGAGATATCAGAGCAAGCACGTTCATCCGGACTATCTCAAGCTCTTTATGGACGGACTGGTGGAGATGGGAACCGGTTTTCTTCTGGAGGGATACTCGAAAAGTCCTGTCGACAGCATCTATTCCGGTCACGGTACTCCCCTGTGGAGCGAGAAGGATATGAATGCTCTCGTTAAGGCTGCCAACGACAAGGGGCTGACCGTTCATACCCACACTCTTGGGGATGGGGCCGTTCACCGCAGTGTGATGGCGTACAGCACTTACGGCAAAAAAGAAATGCGCAACGCCATCGTTCATCTCCGCAATGTCAGCCCGGAAGATTATGAGATAATCAAGGAAAACGATATCGCGGTTTCCGCCAATATGAACTGGCATTGCTTTACAGAAGAACTTGCCGAACATTATGAAACAATTATCCCTTACAGATATGCTCACGATGCTTATCCTATGAAGTCTTTCTTCAAACACGGAATATTGGTGAGCCAGTGTACGGACACTCCGGCGGATGACGGAATCAATTATCCGTTCCTCTGTATGCAGGTTGCCGTTACCGGTGCGTACGAAGCGGGTATGGACGCCTGGCAGCCGGAGGAGCTGCTCAACCGATACCAGTTCCTGAAGGCTATGACCTACAACGGCGCCTGGCAGTTGCATCTGGAGAAGGAACGCGGCAGCATCGAGCCCGGCAAATATGCGGACTTCGTCATCCTTGACGAGGACGTGCTGACCTGTGACGCGCAGCACCTCGGCGAGGTAAAGGTACTTAACACCTTCTTTGAAGGGCAGGAAGTGTACACACTGAAAAAATAGCACCGGCCAGATCCCGGGCAAAAACCAGAATTATTCGCCTTTGAAATAAGGAGTGAAATCAGACCAGTTCTCCATCCTGAATCCACGGATGTCCCTTACGGACTTTCGGAACCAGTCAAACTCATTAAGATGGCGCATTGCATTGAACAATGACATCAGATCATCGCTTTGAATGGCATAGGTGCTACCTTGAAGCCAATAGAAATTGTCTGATTCAAGACTACGTCTGATCTTGTAATAGGCTGACGTATAAGACTTGCCATAGTATCTCTCCATGTCCGCCACCTTCATATCAAAACTAATTGCAAGCATAACGGCAAAGATTTAAGCGATTTTTTTGAAATACTCTTCCTTGTCCCAATAGATATTGCCGTCAGGCAACTCGACAGTAATGACAATACCATTGAAGGGATTATCCTCAATGTCAATAATTTTACCTTCCAACCACTTGCCCGCACGAGTAACGTTCGGCGAGACCAATACCATTTCGTTCATTGACATATTCGTTTGTTTTTCAGTATCCATACCGCAAAATTATGAATTAAAACATAAAGTTGCAACATTCGGACGAATTTTGGGAGCCGAAGGCCGAAACCACCCCGTTCGAAGCTTTGTGACCCGTTTCCGGGGAGTCTGAGGCCATCCTTCCCCCGATGAGGTCGAACTTTTTATCGGATGGACAATCGGAATAGCGGCGAAAGTAGACAATTTTCCTCAGCTAATCAATTGCTTCCGGCGAAGAGTATGGCGATTCCTGTGAGCAGGAGAGTCAGCGCCAGCGCTTTCTCCTTCAGGCGGTTCTCCTTGAACAGCCAGGCCCCGATGATGAATGTCACCACAACGGAACTGCGCCTGAGCATCGATACGACCGAAAGCATCGAGCCGTCACAACTCAAAGCGAAGAAGTAGAGGTAGTCGGAGACGGTTATGAAGACCGCAATCAGGAGAATGTTCCAGTCCCAGTGGAATTTCTCCCTTCTTCCGTTCAGAATGTCGGATACAAGGATGGCCAGGGCCAGAATGATCGTGATGTAGAGGTTGGTCCAACTCTGGGCGAACATGGGACTCATCCATGTCATTATGTATTTGTCGAGCATTGCGCTTGCCACTCCCGAGAGAATTGCGAAGAACATGCATACAACCCATTTGTTGTGTGCGAATGCAATGCCCTCTTTCCTGCTGGAAACGCTCAGCATATACAGCGCGGCGATTGATACGGTTATGCCGGTCCATTGGAGCAGGTTCAGCCTTTCACCGAAAACCAGCAGGGAGACCAGCAGAATGAACACGGGCCTGGTGGCTTTCATCGTGCTGGCCGTAGTGATGGGGAGATGTTTCAGACCGAGCAGTCCGGTTATCCAGGAAACGGTTACAATCACAGCCTTTCCCGCCAGAAGGAGATGGTCCTTCGCGGTGCCCTGCCCGATTTCGAACCGTGTCCCCTCCGCAAGATGCCATCCGAATATGGACGAGAGGATGAAGGGTGTGAAAAACAGGGTTGTGATGCCCGTTGCGAAGAGAAGGATGTCAAGAACCCCGTTCTTGCGGGAGGCCTGTTTCTTGGCCACGTCATACACGCCCAGAAGGACAGCGGAGCATATTGCGAGGGTCAGCCACATATTGTCAAAGATTTTCCTCTTTTTTGCAGTATTTGTTTATGACGCTGTATGCATCCTCGATTCCGAGTTCCCCGGCGGTACTGAGGTCGATGCACCCTTTGTCGTTGTCTTTCAGATATATCAGCACAAGCCCTCTGTTGTAGTATGCTTCGCCGATGTAGGGATGAAGTTCGATGGCCTTGGAATACTGCACGATAGCCTCGGGCAGGTCATCGGACATACAGTACAGGTTCCCGAGATTGTAATATACGTATGGGAACGACGGGTCGATTGCCGCGGCTTTCTGCATATCCATTATGGATGACGTGTAGTCGTACGACGAGCGCGTGTTGCTGTCCTTGACACGTGTCTTGATGGTCTTGTCGTTATCCAGCGTAAGGACCCTGACGTTGTTCTCTATTGAGGCTATGAAATCTATCATCTCCGCCTGGAGGGCCCCCCGGTTGATGTAGAAGAACTGGTTTTCAGGATCCTTCCCGATGGCCTCGTCATAGCACACCAGTGCGGTGTTGAACTGCTT
Organism: Candidatus Cacconaster equifaecalis; assembly: GCA_018064445.1. GTDB lineage: Bacteria > Bacteroidota > Bacteroidia > Bacteroidales > UBA932 > Cacconaster > Cacconaster equifaecalis. The sequence continues at coordinate 22,708 of JAGHVE010000027.1, read as the reverse complement.
GCCGGATGCTTCCAGAATGGCCTTGGCGAACAGGTTTCCGGCACTCCGGTTTGTCTTCAGTTCACGGTCAATCTGTTCTTTCTTCGTTGTGGCCCCGGAATACTCCGCCGTTCCCTGCCTGACTGACGCGAACTTGATGGCGAGAGGGCTTTCGGCGATGAACCTTTCAAGGACCGTGTCGTCATACTTCTTTTCGAATGCCAGAGAAGTCGTCACCGTCGAGTCGGAAACCACGAATTTGTAGAGAGGCTTCAGGCGGATGTCCACGTCCCTGTACTGCAGAAGTTCGTTGTTGAAATCCTTTTTGGCGAAATCCGCATCAAGGGCCAGGAGACGGTTGTATTGCTTGGTGGTATCGGCAAATGCCGCATATCCGGTAGAATCGGCAGTCTTGGCCTTGTATTCCCTGATTTTCTCCTGGGCTATCTCATAGTCCTGCTTCGACGAATTGAACTGTCCCAGCATATTCTTGGCGTATGAACGGTTCAGATATGCCTTGGCAAAGTCCGGATAGAGATTGATAGCCTGGGAATAGTCGTCCATCGCATTGCGGTAGCGTCCCATCTCCATAAACACTGCGGCTCTGTTGTAATAGGCCAGAACATTGTTGGGATTGATGTTCAGCACACGGTCATAATCATCAAGCGCTGCGGTGTAATCTCCCACCTGGGTGTAAATCAGCGCCCTGTTGTACAGGGTGAGGGCATTGCCCGGCTCTTCTGCAAGAATGTCGTCAAGGTCCGCGAGAGCCCCCTTTATATCCTGTTTGTCGTATCTGAGCAGCGCCCGGTTGAAGAGAGCGTAGGTGTTTGAGGAATCCAGGACGATGGCGACGTTCAGGTCCTCCAGTGCCTGTTCAGTCTTTCCCTGGAGGGCATATACCCTGGATCGTCTTACAAATCCTTCTCCCTCCCTCCTGTTCAGCTGTATGGCTTTGTTGTAATCGGAAAGAGCCTTGGTCGTGTCTCCCACGTACAGATAGCAGGCTCCCCGGTTCAGATATGCGTCGGGGTCATCGGGCTCCCTGCGGAGAAACATATTGAAATCGCTGATTGCCTTGTCGAACTGCTGGGAGAGGAAGTAGGTCACGCCGCGGCTGAAATAGAGGCCGGTGTAACTGGGCCTCAGGTCCACGGCTTCGGCCAGATCCCTGAGAGCTTCGTCGTATTTTCCCGTGCGGCTCAGAGTTATCGCCCGGTAGTGGTAGGCCAGAGTGTAAATCGGATTGAAGTGGAGCGTCCGGTCGAAGTCCTTCTGGGCTCCTGTGAAATCGCCCAGATTGTACTTGGCAATTCCCCTGAAGAAATAGGCTTCGAAGTTTGCGGTGTCGAGGCGTGAGAGGATGTTGAAGTTCTCTATCGCAAGAGAGTACTGCCCGTCAATCAGTGCCTGCCGGCCACGGTAATAGAAGTGGTCGAGGTCGTACTGCGCCGCTGCCGTGAAGGTGGCCGCAAGTGCTATCAGAAGAACTGTCAGCTCTTTTTTGAACATCGCCGCAAAAATACTATTTTTGTCGATTGTAACAAAATGAACGGACATTCACTGAAAATAGTTGTCACGGCGATTGCCGTTTTTTTCTGCACGTTCTCGAATGCACAGAAAATGGGCAAGTTCGACTATCTGCTCAAGCAGGACGATATGGTCTCCGATCTGGAGTACATCGCTTCCGACCAGGCTGCCGGGAGGGCGTCCGGGACGGCGGCGAAGCAGTCCGTCGAGCAGTTCATAGTCCGCAGGTTCAAGAGCATCGGCCTCAAGCCGTACAACTGGAGCTACACCCAGAGCTGCCGCTACAATGATTCCATAATGATTCGCAATGTCGTGGGATATCTTCCGGCTGTTGCTCCGAGCGACGAGTACATAGTCATCGGCGCCCATTATGACCATATCGGGACTCTGGCGGGCCGTGTTTACAACGGGGCGGACGACAATGCTTCCGGGGTGACGGCGATGCTGTCCCTGGCCGGGATGTTCGCATCCCTCAAGGCGGAAGGGGTTGCCCCAAGAAAGAACATCCTGTTTGTGGCTTTTGACGGGAAGGAACTCAGTATGAGCGGGAGCGAGCATTTTGTCAGGAGCCTGGACATCCCGGCCTCGAAAATCACCTGTGCAATCAATATCGATATGCTAGGGACCAATCTTGTCCCTACCGGAATAAACAGCGATTATCTCATCGCTCTGGGAGAAAACACCTTGAATGAAAAATACCGGGGCTATCTCACTTTCCTGACAAGAAGGGCCCTCTACAAGATGGATTTGGACCTCACCTTTTACGGCAGCAGGAACTTCACCGATATGATGCTCAGGACCGGCGACCATTATCCCTTCGCCAAGGCAGGAATACCGGCCGTCTTCTTCACGTCCGCATTTCACGAACATACCTACAAGCCCACGGACAGGATAGACATCATCAATTTCCCCCTTCTCCGCAGAAGGACGCTGGTAATCTATAATTTCGTGCAGAGGTTGTGCGAATAGGTAAAAATTGTTATATTTGGGTATTATGAAAAGTAATACCGACCTGTCATTCGGACAGATGTTCAATCTCAACTTCGGATTTTTCGGGGTGCAGATTGCGTACGCGCTTCAAAGCGCCAATATTTCACGAATCTTCGCGACGTTGGGGGCGGACCCGCACCAGTTGAGTTTCTTCTGGATACTCCCGCCTCTGATGGGTATGATTGTCCAGCCCATCGTGGGCAGGTATTCCGACAGAACCTGGTGCTCACTCGGCCGCCGCAAACCCTATCTCCTTGGAGGAGCTCTGGTTGCAGTGCTGGTGATGGCCCTGCTTCCCAATGCCGGAGGCATCGATTTCGGGCACAGGCTGCTTCTCGGCCTGAACGGGGCGATGTGGTTCGGCCTGTTCAGCCTGATTTTCCTCGACACAAGCATAAACGTCGCGATGCAGCCCTTCAAGATGATGGTGGGGGATATGGTCAACAACCGTCAGAAAACCACCGCCTATTCCATCCAGAGTTTCCTCTGCAATGCCGGTTCCCTCGTGGGGTATCTCTTCCCGATATTCTTCACCTGGATAGGACTGAGCAACACCGCTCCCGAGGGGGTGGTACCCGACTCGGTCAAGTGGAGCTTCTACGCCGGTGCCGCCATACTGATTCTGTGCGTCCTTTATACTTTCGTCAAAGTCAGGGAGTTGCCGCCGGATGAATATGCAAGGTTCCACGGTATAAGCGAAAAGCCTTCGACTGCTTCGCCAAAGGGAGAAAACTTTTTCAAGCTGCTTGCCGGTGCTCCGTCGGTATTCTGGACAGTCGGACTTGTGCAGCTCTTCTGCTGGGCGGCGTTCCTGTTTATGTGGACCTACACCAATGGGGCAATCGCGCAGAACGTATGGCATTCGACACAGGCCGCTTCCGCAGGATATCAGGAGGCCGCTAACTGGGTCGGAGTGCTGTTTGCCGTGCAGGCCGTCGGTTCTCTCTTCTGGGCCGTGATGATTCCCCGGTTCAAGAGCCACAGAGCTTCATATATCGTCAGTCTTGTCGTTGGAGCAGCCGGGTTCATCTCTGTTTTCTTCATTCACGACAAGTTCCTTCTCTTCGGCTCCTATTTCCTGGTCGGGTTTGCGTGGTCCGCAATGCTTGCCCTTCCTTTCACGATACTGACCAATTCCCTGAAAGGGAGTGTTCATATGGGTGAATATCTGGGCCTCTTCAATTGCACGATATGTCTGCCCCAGATACTGGCCGCCGCGTTGGGCGGACCGATACTCGGCCTTCTGGGAGGCTCCCAGCCCGCAATGCTCGTGATGGCCGGGATATTCCTGATTCTCGGGGCGCTGTCCGTCCTCACAATCAAGGAACCGGTTGAATAATGACAAAAACTCTCAAGATATGAAAAAGTTACTGGTATTTGTCCTGCCGCTGCTGTTTGCGGTCTCCTGTTCACGTCCGGCCGACGAGACTCCCTCCCGTGCCGAGTGGATTTACAACTCCGTCGTTTATGAGATGAATGTCCGTCAACTGACACCCGAAGGCACTTTCCGAGCCGCGGCCGGAGAATTGCCGATGCTCAAGGAAATAGGTGTGGACATTGTATGGCTGATGCCGGTCCATCCTATCGGAGTACTGGAGAGGAAAGGCACTCTCGGTTCGTACTATGCTCCCAAAAATTATAAGGAAGTGAATCCCGAATTCGGTACTCTGGAAGATTTCGATTTCTTCCTCAAGACTGCCCACGACCTGGGTCTCAAGGTGATTCTGGACTGGGTGGCCAACCATACCTCACCCGATTCCGAATGGGCCGTGTCCCATCCCGACTGGTTCCGGCACGATGCGGAAGGTAAATTTGTAGTGCAGTACGACTGGACCGACATTGCTCCGCTTGACCTCTCCAATCAGGAGATGCGCGACTGTATGCGTGACTGCCTGCGGTTCTGGCTGGAGCGCGGAGTCGATGGTTTCCGTTGCGACGTGGCCGGAGAGATGCCTTTCGAGTATTGGGAATCGATGATTACCCCTCTTAGGAAGGAATATCCGCAGATGTACTGGCTTGCCGAAGGGGAGCATCCGGAGCATCATACCATATCGGGCTTCGATGCCTCCTACAGTTGGAAACTGCACCACCTTATGAATGACATCGCGCAGGGAAAGGCTGCCGGACATCTGATTGGCAAATACGTTGAGGAGAACGCTGCGGCATATCCTGCCGATGCGTTGCGTCTTGCCTTCACATCAAATCACGATGAGAACGCCTGGGCCGGAACCGAATTCGAAAGAATGGGAAATGCGTGGAAAGCGATGACGGTCCTCTGCTGGACCCTTCCCGGCGTACAGCCTCTGATTTATACCGGCCAGGAGGTTGGAATGGACCACCGGTTCCTCTTCTTCGAGAAGGACCCGATGCCTTCCCGGCAGTGGAACGAATATACCGATTTCTACAAGTATCTGTCTGACATCAAGAAAAATAATCCCGCTTTGAGAGCGGGCGACTCTTCCTGCACGTACGGAGTGCTCGGAAGCGATGATGACCATATTGAATTCGTAAGAAGGTGCGGCACGAATTCCGTTACCGTCAGGGTGGATCTCAAGGAGCCTTGGGAATATAATATCACTTGCGCAAACGAATAGATGATGAAAGCGAATTTTTCGATAGAATACTACACCGTCTGGGGTGAAAGCCTGGTGTTGGTCCTCGGGGAGAAGAAATACCCGATGCAGTGGAATGAGGGAAATGTCTGGAAAGTATCAGTCCAGACCACCGCAAAGGCACTGAAGGATTATGGATACATAGTGGTCAAGGACGGTCTGACGGCCAGGTATGAGTGGAGAAACCACTCTTTTACGGCCCCTTCCGGCACGAAGGAAGTTGAAATATCGGACAGTTGGATTGACTGTCCGGTGCAGGGATGTCCCTTCATAAGGGAGCACAGCGCTTCCGAATTCGACAGGCCCGGTTTCCGAGGTGCGGGAACCGCAGTTCCTGTGTTCTCCCTCCGCACTGAAAATGATTTCGGAATAGGGGAGTTCAACGATTTGTATACACTTGTCGACTGGGCATCGCTTACCGGTCAGTGCATCATACAACTACTTCCCGTGACGGACACCACCCGTCACGGGGGATGGGAGGATTCCTATCCCTACAGCCCCGTGTCCAGTTTTGCACTGCATCCTCTCTACGTAAATTTGCAGGAGATAGGAGTCAAGGCTACTCCCGCCTTCAAAAAGCTTCAGGCGGAATTGAACGCTCTGCCGGAACTGGACTACCCCAGAGTCTTCAAGGAGAAGATGGCTCTTGTCCGCAAGGCCTTCGCCAAGGCGGGCACCGAGGATATGGCCGCCCCCTCCTTCAAGAAATTCTGCAAGGAGAACGGCTCCGTGTGGTTGGATGAATATGCCCGGTTCTGCGCCCGCAGAGACGGGGACTCCGAGGATTTCTGGAGATGGCTCCAGTGGCATCTTGACAGCCAGCTCTCAAAAGTGGTGGCATACGCCCGGAAGAAGAACATCCATTTCAAGGGTGATCTCCCCATAGGGGTGAGTGCCGACAGCGCTGACGCATACTGGCATCCCGAACTGTTCAACCTTGATTCAAGTGCGGGCGCCCCGCCTGATTTCTTCTCCGAGACGGGCCAGTGCTGGGGATTCCCGACCTACAACTGGTCGGCGATGGCTGCCGATGACTATGCCTGGTGGAAAGCCCGTTTGCGTCATATGTCGCGTTATTTCGATGCATTCCGCATCGACCATATACTCGGTTTCTTCCGCATCTGGGAGATACCGGCCGAATCCGGCCTCGGACTGGACGGCCATTTCAATCCCGCAATGGCATATCCCAGAAATGAGATTGAAGCCCAGGGTCTCCCTCTGGAGGGACTTTTCCACGAGGATCCCAGAAACGAGGGTTGTGTGCAGCCTCTGATAAAACCTGACACGTCCGCTCTCGAGTCCTGGCAGAAAGAACGTTTCGACTCCCTTTACGTCGATTTCTTCTACCACCGCAACAACGGTTTCTGGTGGAGGAATGCGATGAAGAAGTTGCCGGATCTGCTTTGCGAGACGGGAATGCTGGCCTGCGGGGAAGATCTCGGAATGGTTCCGGACTGTGTCTACGACGTTATGGCGGACCAGAGAATCCTTTCCCTTGAGATGTCAACGATGGAAAAGGGGAGGCCCTGGCCGTATCTCTCCGTCTGTGCGACCTCTTCCCACGATATGGAGACTGTCAGGATGCGGTATGCTCTGGACCACAACGGAGAGGATATGCCCGTGGACCAGGTGCGGGCGCTGCTCGATACTCATCTGGCCTCAGCGTCAATGCTGGCAATCTTCCCCATTCAGGATTACGTGGCTCTGGATGAAGGGTTCCGCCGCAAGGATTTTATGAATGAGAGAATCAACCAGCCGGCAGACCCGCATCACCACTGGCGCTACCGTATCCATTTCAACCTGAAGGAACTTCTCTCCGCCGACGGTCTGAACTCGACTGTCACCGCGATTTTGAAGGAGTCAGGACGTTCTGCTCGGTAAAATTACTGAAGCAGGCTGTTTCTCAGTTGGCCAAGGCTTTCCTTGCGCTCGACGAACACTCTTTTCGCTTCGTCCTTGGAAGTGACTGCCTGATAGTCTGCATCTGACAGCTTTGGGCCGTTGCTTTCCCAGAAAGCAACGATGCTGGCCATTTCCGCATCATACTGGGCATAAACCTGCAATGCCTCCAGGCAGGTTTTGATGTGCTTGTCGAAGTTCCGGTAGCTCGTTTCGTCGATGTTGCTGAAGAATTTGTCGGTATTGTTTGAAATCAGGTAGAGGAGCGAACTTTGGCAGGCGAATGCGAATTGCCAGAAATAGTTGAGTTCGCCTCTTTCCTTGCAGTTCTCGTATAGCTGTCTGGTGCGTTCCGCTATGGGAGCGCCGGTTGTCTCACCGTCGAGGTCGATGGGGTGGTTGAGGTCCACGACAAGTTTGGCGATGGCTTCCTTGGGCTGGTCGACGGGCATTCCGTAGGCGATTCTGACGGGATATTCGGTAACAAGAATTGCCAGAGCGTTTATCTTCTGCAATCTTGTGAGCATATTGCTTGCAACTGAAGGGTCAAGCAGGTAGTCGGGTGTGATCATCTTTTCCTTTTCTGTCAGATTATCGGTAAGCAGATTGTCGAAGTGCATCTTGTCGGCCGCATCGATATAGCCTGCCGCAAGATTTTCCAGTGTGTTGAGCACGTCGTCGGCGAGTTCCACTTTTGCGGCTTCCAGAGCGGCGGCATCGAAGGATTCCTCATTGTTGCCGGCATTTCTGGTGTTTTTGCAGGAGATAGTCAGTGCCGCAACCAGTGCGAGCGAGATAATCAGAAAGGATTTTTTCATAAGACAGTTTCGGTTATTTTGATAATGGCTACAAGCGTGAATTACTGTTTTTTGCCGTAAGTCTTGCTGTAGAAATTGTCATTGACCTTGTCAGTCCCGATGTACGAGGCCCTGACGTGGTATGTGGCATATTTCAAACCCTCGAGCTTGACCTGATTTGCTTCGCTCTCGGCGGCTTTGCAGGCATTGAGGACCTTGCTGTCGCTTTCGGAAAACTTGCCCTCGATAGTGATGGTTGACCCTGAGAAGGTTGCGCCTGATATTGAGTTGAACTTTTGGGAATAGATTTCCGCTATCCGGTATGCTACCGTAGGATCGCCATCAAATGAACTCAGACCCGGAGAGTAAATTGCAGTACCGCTGCCGGAGGGGGAGTCTTTTGAACAGGAAGTTGCTACCAGGCATACGAATGCTGCAACGGCCAGAATTGAAAAAACCTTTTTCATTTTTTATAAAATATAAGTGGTTATAAAAACAGTCTTGTTGGCGGCAAATGTAGCAAAAAATCAGACAATGTAAGGGCGTTTGTGTAAAATATCCTACTTCATCTTCACCAGCCCGAGCAGATACTGACCGTACTGATTTTTGGACATCGGGGCGGCGACGGCTTTCAACTTTTCGGCTGATATCCAGCCGTTATTGAAGGCAATGGCTTCCAGACAGGCTATCTTCAACCCCTGCCGCTTCTCAATCACTTCGACAAAAGTCGATGCCTCGCTCAGGCTGTCGTGGGTTCCTGTGTCAAGCCAGGCGAACCCGCGTCCGAGAGTCTGTACCTTCAAGGCCCCTTCCTCAAGGAATCTCTGATTCACAGACGTGATTTCCAGTTCGCCCCGTGCCGAAGGCTTGATGGAACCGGCAACCTCCACAACCTTGTTGGGATAGAAATAGAGTCCGACAACAGCATAGTTTGACTTGGGATGCTCCGGCTTCTCCTCGATGCTGAGGCAGTTCCCGTCGGAATCGAACTCCGCCACCCCGTATCTCTGCGGGTCGCTGACCCAATAGCCGAACACGGTGGCCCTGGCATTCCTCTCGGCATCTTGGACCGCCTGACGGAGCATTGCCGAAAATCCGCTGCCGTAGAAGATATTGTCACCCAGAACAAGGCAGGCGCAGTCATCCCCTATGAACTCCTTCCCTATCAGGAAGGCCTGGGCAAGTCCGTCCGGAGAAGGCTGTTCCGCAAAGGAAAGATTGACCCCGAAGCCGCTGCCGTCACCGAGCAGCCGGCGGAAGGCAGGAAGATCATCCGGGGTGGAGATAAGAAGTATGTCCCTGATGCCGGCAAGCATCAGGACGCTTATCGGGTAATACACCATCGGTTTGTCATAAATCGGCAGGAGCTGTTTGCTCACGCCCTTGGTAATCGGATAGAGGCGCGTCCCGCTGCCCCCTGCAAGTACAATACCTTTCATATTCAGATTTTTATTCCATTTTCAAAGTCTTGTCAGGACTGACCTTCGATATGAATTTGGTCGTTGTCGAGACAAGAAGCATAATCAGTGCCGCTGCGGCCAGATTCAGTGCCGCCATCTGCCCGACCTGCAAGTCGATGGGAACCCTGTCCACAAAATAGCTTGCCCTGTCGAGCTTTATCAATCCCGTACATTTCTGGACAAGGCAAAAGCCTATGCCGAAAAGATTGCCCAAAACCATCCCCTTCCCCACTATTCTGCCGGCCCGCAACATAAATACCTTGCCCACATCACGGGTAGTCATTCCCAGCGCCTTCAGCAGTCCTATTGTCCGGATGTTCTCAAAAAGGATGATAAGGACGGCGGATATCATATTGAAACCTGCCACGATTATCATCAGGACCATAATCATCAGAACATTGAGGTCAAGCAAATTGAGCCAGTCGAATATTCCGCTGTAATATTCCTTCACATTTGTAACGAAAAGCGGCGCATCTTCCTCCGTGGCACGGGAGAACTCCAGATCTGACACACGCGAAGAAAGTGCTTCCGGGGACTGAGTGCCGTCGGGATGAATTTCTATGGAAGACACGTCTTCCGGTCCCCAACCGACAATCCTTCTCACCTGACGTATGTCAACCAAAGCGAAACGGGAATCAATGTCATCCAGCCCCACCTCGAAGATTCCGGCAACGGTGAACTTGCGGGCCTTTACCTGCTCGCCGATGAAGTAGACCACAGCCTGATCTCCCACCTCGTAGCCCATTCTGCGGGCAGTGGTGGCCGATATCATTATATCATTCGAAATCCTCCCGGAATAATCGGGAATCTTCCCCTCCGTCAATGTCCGGGACAGGAATGAGAGATTGTACAGAGAATCCACCCCCTTGAAGATCAGTCCCTCTATCTCGGATTCGGTTTTCAGAAGTCCGGAAGCGTAAGCCACCCCCGATACGGACGCCACACCTTTCAAGGCCCGCAACTCTTCCGCATAAGACAGGTCCGATGAGAAAGGATAGTGTTCGTTGACCGGCCCCTGCCCCGGCTGGACAAGCATCACTGACCCCATAAAACCAGTGGCACGGCTGCGTATCTGGGATTTGAAACCTGATACCACGGCCAGCGCCACTATCATCACCGTCACGCTGAGACAGACGGAAAGCCACGCGAGAACGTTTCCTATCCTGCTCTGACGGTCGGATTCCCCTTCCGGGGACGAAAGCCGCCCTGCTATGAAGCGGCTGACGCTCACTTGATTTCTCTCGCGCCGTCTGAAATTTCAACTTCAATCACGCGCGGATCCTTGTTGAACTTCACCTTATACTGAGCCTTGACATCAGCGATATAGGCATCCGCTGCCTCCTCCTTCACAAGCGCAATGACACAACCGCCGAATCCGCCTCCCATCATACGGGCACCGTAAACGCCCTGATGGGTCCTGGCTATGCCGACGATGAAGTCAAGTTCCTCACAGCTGACCTCATATTCCTTGCTCAAACCTTCGTGAGCCGCATAAATCTGACGGCCGACCTCTTCGAAATCGTTCTTTTCCAAAGCGGCGCAAGCGGCGTAGAGACGTTTGTTCTCATTGATCACGAATGCACAACGACGGAATGAAACGGGATCCAGTTCGTCCCTGTGGGCCTCAAGTTCCTCTATCGTGACATCACGGAGCAGTTCCACTCCTTTCTTGTATTTGGAAATCACTTTCACTCCGGCTTCGCACTGCTCGCGGCGTACGTTATACTGGGAAGATGCAAGCACGTGCTTGACCATAGTGTCTATGAGGACAACCCTGATTCCCTTGGGATTGAACGGTACAAGCTCATATTCCAGACTGCGGCAGTCAAGTTTGACCACGTGGCCGGCCTGTCCGAAAATGGATGCGAACTGGTCCATTATGCCGCACCTCACTCCGATATAGTGATGTTCCGTCATCTGCCCTATCTTGGCAAGAGCCGCCTTATCGAAACCGAGATTGAAGATAGTGTTCAATGCCGTCCCGACAGCCGATTCAAGAGCCGCGGAGGATGACATTCCGGCCCCGAGGGGAACGTCACCGCCGCAAACGGCGTTGAACCCGCCGGGGCAGGCGCCACGTGCTTTCATCTCCTCGACGACTCCGTAGAAATAGGAAGCCCACTGTTCCGCAGGCTGCTCGCCGCCTATGACGAAATCGGCTTTCTCGAAATCGCGGTCTATCGCAACCAGATGGACCTTGCCGGTCCCGTTCGGGCAGATTGCAATCGAAAGGGCCTTGTCAATTGCCGCGGGAAGCACGAAACCTCCGTTGTAGTCAGTGTGTTCGCCGATGATGTTGATTCTGCCGGGGGCCGCGAATATGCGGGGTTCCTGTCCGGGGAAGTACTTGTAGAAAGTCTCCTTGAGGGTGTTGGAATTTATCATATCTGTGTATATTTGGTTTTCAAAATGAAGTATAACATACAAATTTAAGAAAAATTTAATATCTTTGCCAGTGCAAATGCGGAATTAGCTCAGTTGGTAGAGCGTTGGCTTCCCAAGCCGAAGGTCGCGAGTTCGAGACTCGTATTCCGCTCCCGATTTCTATTTTTAATTCACACTATGATCTACACAAAAGAAGTGCAGCAGATGTGCTGCGTGGCAAAAGGCGCGAACCACGCCAACGCCCCCATTCCTGAAGAAGGCAAATGGGTGCATGCCAAAGAGATAAAGGACATTTCCGGCCTCACGCACGGAATCGGTTGGTGCGCTCCCCAGCAGGGTTGCTGCAAACTCACCCTCAATGTCAAGGACGGTATCATCGAAGAGGCTCTCGTGGAGACTCTCGGTTGCTCCGGTATGACTCACTCAGCCGCAATGGCTTCAGAGATTCTCCCCGGAAAGACCCTTCTTGAGGCACTGAACACCGACCTTGTATGCGATGCCATCAACACGGCAATGCGCGAACTCTTCCTCCAGATTGTATACGGACGCACACAGTCAGCATTCTCAGAGGGCGGTCTCGCAATCGGCGGAAGCCTTGAGGACCTCGGAAAGAACCTCCGCAGCCAGGTGGGTACTATGTACGGCACAAAGGCCAAGGGTTCCCGTTATCTTGAAATGACCGAAGGTTACTGTACGAAGATGGCCCTCGACGGCAACAACGAGGTCATCGGTTACGAATTCGTGAACCTCGGCAAGCTTATGGACGCTCTCAAGGGCGGAGCCACCGGTCCCGAGGCAATTGAAAAGGCCAAAGGCACATACGGCCGTTTCAACGATGCAGTCAAATATATAGATCCACGTAAAGAGTAAGAGGTTATGGCACTTTTTGAAAGTTATGAGCGTCGTATTGATCAGATCAATGCAGCTCTCGCGAAATACGGAATCAAGAGCATCGAAGAGGCTAAGGCCATTTGCGATGCGAAAGGCATAGATCCTTACAAGATGTGTGAGGATACCCAGAAAATCTGCTTCGAGAACGCCAAGTGGGCTTACGTGGTAGGTGCCGCAATCGCCATCAAGAAAGGCGTGAAGAGCGCGGCCGATGCCGCCGAGGCAATCGGTGAAGGCCTTCAGGCTTTCTGCATTCCCGGCTCCGTTGCCGACGACCGCAAAGTCGGACTTGGCCACGGAAACCTTGCCGCAAGACTTCTTCGCGAGGAGACTTCCTGCTTCGCATTCCTCGCCGGACACGAATCATACGCAGCCGCCGAAGGCGCAATCAAGATTGCAGAGATGGCCAACAAGGTACGCCAGAAACCCTTGCGCGTAATCCTCAACGGACTCGGAAAGGATGCCGCCAAGATTATCAGCCGCATCAACGGTTTTACATACGTTCAGACTGAATTCGACTACTTCACAGGCAAGGTGAACATCATCTCCGAGACGAAGTACTCCGAGGGTGTCCGTGGCGGTGTCCGCTGCTACGGTTCCGATGACGTGCGCGAAGGCGTGGCCATTATGCATATGGAAGGCGTTGACGTTTCCATCACCGGAAACTCAACCAACCCCACCCGCTTCCAGCACCCCGTTGCCGGCACATACAAGAAAGAGTGCCAGCTTGAGGGCAAGAAGTACTTCTCAGTCGCATCAGGCGGAGGTACAGGCCGTACGCTTCACCCCGACAACATGGCGGCAGGTCCCGCTTCCTACGGTATGACCGACACAATGGGCCGTATGCACTCCGACGCTCAGTTCGCAGGTTCTTCATCAGTTCCGGCACACGTCGAGATGATGGGCTTCCTCGGAATGGGCAACAACCCTATGGTGGGTGCCACCGTCGCCGTCGCTGTTGCAGTCGCACAGGCGATGTAATGTAAATCAAGAGTTTACACGCAATCCATACGAATCCCCGCATCTTTTGATGTGGGGATTCATTTCTGCCGGATATGGACGTCCCTCTGGGGGAAAGGTATCTCAATGGAGTTCTCCCCGAGAACCCGGTAGATGATTTCATTGGCGGCGGCCACGAATGCAAAGCGTTCCTCAACAAGCACGTACGCCTTGACTGCAAGATTCACCGAACTGTCTCCGAAACCGTCGAATGTCACGGCAAAACCCTTCTTCCTGTCTATAGTGGACCGTCCGTACTTGTCCTCCTTGACAAGATCCTCCAATGAGCCGAGTATCAGTTGCCGGACCTTCTCGACATCTGTTCCATAGGCCACCCCGACAATAATCTTCACGAACTCGTATGCATTGTTCTTCGTCAGGTTCTTGAAATTCTTGTTGAACAGGGAAGTGTTGGTGAATGACATAATCGCCTGGTCAGCCGTTAGAATCTGAGTGCTCTGGTATGATATGCTCTCCACTTTGCCACGGATTCCGTCACACTCTATGTAGTCCCCCACCCTGGCACGTCCGGACATCAGCTGTATGCCGTAGATGAAATTGTTCAGCACATCCTTCATCGCGAGTCCGAGACCCGTGGCAAGACCTGCGGCCACAATGGATATCGCGCCCATCGGAATCCTGAGCATCAGGACTGCCATTATTATGTACGCACCCCAGACAAGAATCGTGATTATGTTGTTGGCCAGGGTAAGGTTGACCTCATTTGTATGGACATATTTCTTGCCTTCGACGGACATCAGTTTCCTGTATCTGGCAAGTTTGTAGAAAGACTTGACCGTATCGTTCACATATCTGAAGACGAAAAACAGGGCGAACACCAGGACAATCTTGTAAACGGAAAGGCTGAGTATCTCACCCCCGGAGGCGTTGGTCAGATTCAGGAAAGGCTCGTGCAACAGGTCATCGAATGCACCGGCAAGGTTGAACACGTCCGCCGCGAAATAGATGCAGAGAGGGACTGATACAGTTGCGATGACAGGGAGAAGAGCCTCTTTGACAAAATTGAAGAACCAGGTCACCTCGATATAGGAATCCCTGCTGCCCTTGTCAATCACGATATGGGATTTCCCGTACCTGTCCATCCTCTTCCGTTCAATCTTGTCCCAATACAGTTCGAGCAGTGAATGGACTGCAATGACCGTCTGGATTGCAGCCAGTTGGAAAAGCCACCATATCAGCAGTTGCACACCCATAAACACATACCCCGCCCAGGAAATGACTGTCGCGGCAATGAAAATGAACAGGGTCAGGCAATTGCACAGATAATCGCTCCTCTTCATTTCCTTCCCGCACCTGCGGCACAGTATGGCCTGCCATATCGAGCAGCCAAGCAGTGCCGGCGGCAACACCAGATTCAGTGCCGTATTGGGAACGAATATTATTCTGAAGGCAATCACTGTCAGACCCAGCACCATCAGAGGCACGTATGCCTTCTGGCTCCGCCTGAGCTGGTCCCCTTTCAACCTGACAATCAGAGAGAATACGATGGAGCCCATTATCCAGGAAAATATCAGGAGCAACCTCGTGGCCAGTTTCAGAAAATTGCTGTCTGCCAGAGAGCCGACCACAATGAAGGAAATCGCGAAAATCAGCACCCCCAGGAACAATATGACGGAACGCTTGCGATCGGCAAGCCATTCCCCGAAAGCGGAACTCCTTTTCTTTATGAACAGTGCGAAAATCCCCATACTCAGGACCGTCGCCAGCAGAAGATGCAGAAACACGAATACGATGAATCCGGCAACTACGGGGCCGCGCCACTCACTCTGCCCAAGGCTGTCCCTCCCGGTTCCACCCCCCGTGCCGTATTTTGACTTTGCCTGATCGACAGTCTCTTTCAGATAGCTGCCGAAAAACCTGAGTACGGAGAAATAATTGGTCTGCCCATCCCTGAAGATACTCTTCTGGATTGCCCGGTATCGGTTCTGGACATAATCGAAACTCTCCTTCAGCCTGTTGTTCGTGGATTCATAATGCTCGGAATCACGGACGAATTCGTCACGCTGGGAAGTACACATATCCAGAAGATGCAATGCGTAAGAGACGCAGGAATCGCGTGTGACGCAACCCAATGAATCCAACACAAAAGGCAGGCGGGCCCTGTTCCCGTCAAGTTTCTGCCGCCTGAACTCCCTCAGGGCGGGACTGCCGGCTCCGGTATGGGGTCTGCCACCAAGGAGCAGACTGTCCGTCGCCGCCTTGAGGCTGTCAGGGACCTCCTCTATCTCCTCAAGCATCGGAGGGATTCTACGAAGGGATTCAAGCAGCCTCTCATACTTGTCTATTTCCATCTCCAACCTCTCGACAAACCTGTCGTAAGGCATCCTTTCTCTGTTGAATCTCTCATATTCCTTCGTGACCTCGTCGAAGGCATACGTCATATCAAAAGTAAAATCCTGATTCTGGGAATAGAGCATCAGCGACAACTCATTGCAGCGCTTGATCATACCGACCATCTGCTGCCTCTGCTGCCTGCTCATCAGAGAAGTGTACTCCTGAACCTTCTGGGCCTTGGCCACCTCCTGTTCCAGTTCAAGACGCAACACGTCCAGAGTCGTGGTCAGATTCTTTTCATTGAATACGGCGGATGCCGGGATTGCTGAAAGCACCAGCACCGCCAAGGCAAAAATGATTCTCTTTTTCATCTTGAATGACAACCTTTCCGCAAATCTATCAAAAAAAAGGAAAAGTCAATTGGCCACATTCAGAAGATTTCTTAACTTGCAGACAAAACACCTATGAAGATAACAGTTAAAAAGGTGGCGTTTGCATCCGCTGAGCCTGAAATAGATGCGATTGAGACTGCATTTGACAGCGAAAAGATTGAATGGAATCCCGTAGGCTGCATCAACTGGAAGGAATATCCCTGCAAACCGGAGGTCTCATTCCGGATAATGCATTCTGAAAGTGAAATTTATATACAGTATAAGGTTCGTCAGCAAGGGGTCCGGGCAGTATATGATTTCGACGGCGACTCCAAGCCCTGGACGGACGACTGCGTGGAGTTCTTCACCACCCCCTCCCCGACCTGCGGCAAATATTTCAATCTGGAAATGAACTGCATCGGCCACGGCATATTCTGTTACGGACCTGACCGTTTCCACAGATTCAGTTGCGACGGCCCGGTGGTATCCAGAATCCGCCGCCACGCCTCCCTGGGCAGCACCCCCATAAACCTGAAGGGAGAGGTGGAATGGAGCCTTACCGTCGCCATCCCGAAAGAACTTTATTCGGTGGCTGGGGATGAAATTCCCTCATTCAGCGGCAGGACCGTTCCCGCAAACTTCTACAAATGCGGCGACGACACCGACACACCCCACTACCTGAGTTGGAATCCCATAGCGACCCCGGCTCCGGATTTCCACTGCCCCGAATACTTCGGAGAACTCTCGTTCGAATAGACCTCAAATTGCTCCGTGCTGTTTCTTGCAAAGCCTAAAATGGTTATCTTTGCAGGAAGAAACAACACCATCTATGAAAATACGATTCATTCTGGCAGCGGCCATCGCCGCCGTGGCATTTCTTGCGGCTGATGCAGTCGCCACAGCCGCACCGAAATCCCCCGTAAATGCAAAGAAGCTGTACACTTTCACCTCCCCGAACGGTTTTGTCCTCCGAAACACTCTGGGAGAACAGGAGGTCGCTCCGCACTACCTTGTCAAACCCGATGCCAAGGACAGAAACCAATTCTATTCCTTCTTTCAGGACGGAGATGCATACGTAATCTGGTGTCCCATAAACGGCAAGGCCTTTGACACCGACGGCTCCACCGAGGGAGGCATTCTGCTCGGCAGCTGGAGTTTCGAACCCGGCAACCCCAACCAGCAGTACATTCTCACCCCTGCCGGAAAGAATGCCGTGACGATCAGCCACAAGGCCACCGGCTGCAAGGTCCTTATCGAAGGTGAGGACAAGGAAGGAGCATATATAAGGTTCGGCCGCCCGGACGAGACTCCGACAGTATGGAAACTTGTCCCGGTGAAGGAGCCGGTTCCGAAAGAGAGGGGCAGCGAGGACTGGGAGAACGAGACAATCTTCGCAATCAACAAGTTGGAAGGTCACGTCACTATGGTCCCCTACTCTTCCTCAACAGCGCTCAAGGCCGACCGCAATTATATGGAGCACCCGTGGGAGACCCCGAAGTCAGAAAATTACCTCTCCCTCGACGGCGTATGGAAATTCAACTGGGTGAAGCAGCCGTCAGAGCGCCCCGTCAACTTCTACAAGGAATCCTACGACGTAAGCGGATGGAATGACATCGAAGTCCCCTCCAACTGGGAGATGAAAGGCTACGGCACCCCGATATATACGAACGTCACCTACCCGTTCTACTGCAATCCCAGCAGAATCCGCCCCGTGTCGGGATATACGTCCGAGACGGAGCCCAACCCCGTGGGGTCATACCGCAGGACATTCAATCTGCCCGAATCCTGGGACGGCAAGGCCGTCTATCTTCACTTCGACGGAGTTTACAGCGCATTCCACGTATGGGTGAACGGAAAGAAGGTGGGCTATAGCCAGGGAGCCAACAATGACTCGGAATTCGATATCAGCGGCCTTGTCCGCAAGGGCCGCAACACTGTCGCCGTTGAGGTGATAAGGTGGAGCGACGGCAGTTTCATCGAAGACCAGGATATGTTCAGACTCTCCGGCATCCACAGGAGCGTCTGGCTGTATGCCGCCCCGAAAACGAGCATTCAGGATTTCAGACTCTCCTCCAGATTTGAAGGAGATGACTTCTCCAAAGCGGCGTTCTGCCTTGAGGCCACGGTCCGCAATACGGGAGACAAGCCTCTCCCCCACACAGTCCATATCGAACTTCTTGCTCCGGACGGGACCACGGTACTGAGCAGGGACGCGGGAACCGCAACTGCAGGCAAAGGCAAATCCGCCGAAGTCTCATTTGAGGAGACAGTGGCGGCCCCCGCACTGTGGTCTGCGGAGAAACCTGCCCTTTACACGGCCATCATCAGCCTCAAGGATGCCGGCGGCAACGAAATTCAGGCCGTATCGAACCGCTTCGGTTTCCGCAAGGTTGAAATCCGCGACAAGCGTGTCTTCATCAACGGAAAGCAGATATGGTTCAAGGGCGTGAACCGCCACGAGACTCATCCCGAATTCGGCAAGGCAGTGCCGGTGTCCACAACCATCCGGGACATACTGCTTATGAAACGTAACAACGTCAATACCGTCCGCACCTCACACTACCCGGAGAGGCCGGAGACATACGCCCTCTTCGACTACTATGGGCTTTATGTAATCGACGAAGCCGACGTGGAATGCCACGGCAACCATCGTGTCAGCAGGCTGGAGAGCTGGAAAGGAGCGTATGTGGACCGCGGTGTGAGGATGGTGCAGAGGGACCGCAACCACCCCTGCGTGATTTTCTGGTCGCTCGGCAACGAGAGCGGGGCAGGATGCGCCCTTGTTGCGGAAAGGGATGCCATAAGGGCCCTCGACCCATCCCGTCCCATACATTATGAAGGTGACAACGACATTGCCGACGTGGACTCACAGATGTACCCCGGCATCGAAAGTATGAAGAAAAAAGACAAGGACGGAAGTGACAAGCCCTATATCCTTTGCGAATACACCCATTCGATGGGCAATGGCCCGGGCAGTCTGGGAGATTATTGGGATGCCATCTACGATTCCGAAAGGATGATAGGCGGCTGCATCTGGGACTGGGTCGACCAGGGTCTTGCCCGCTTCGGAGGTCCTAAGGACCATTATCTGTACGGAGGTGACTTCGGCGACAAGCCCAACGACGAGGATTTCTGCTGCAACGGAGTCATAACCCCTGACCGTAAGGAAACCTCAAAACTCAAGGAGGTAAAGAGGGTTTACCAGTACATCCGGATATTCCCGGGATCGGACCCTCACAGCATCACTGTAAACAACGCATACGCTTTCACAAACCTGTCTGAATTCGATGCCGCCTGGACTCTCCTTCGTGACGGCAAGGCGGTCGAAACCGGCTCCTTCGGGGCAATCAAAGCGGCTCCGGGAGAGACCGTTACCCTCAACGTCCCTTTCCAGTCAGAAATAACTGCCGGAAGCGAATATCTCCTCAACGTCGTCTTCACCTTGAAAGAGAGCACCTTATGGGCCGCAAGAGGACATATCGCCGCACAGGGGCAGCTGAGGCTGAATGATTTCAGGACCGTCCTGAAAGAGTACGTTCCAGCCGGAGGGTCTTCTTCTAAGGTTACCGTCAACCCTGCGACAGGACTGATGGAAGGACTTGCCGTCACCTGGTTCCGCGCTGGCAGCAATGACAAGTTTACGGATACGACACCCTACAAGTCGGTCCCTTCCGCCGAATCCGTTGAAGAGACGGCAGACGGTGACGTCAGGAAGATTGCCGTCAGGGGTCATCTCACGATTGGGGCGGAAGAGCCCGTTGAGATGCCCTACGCCATCCGTTATGATATCTATCCCGACGGAACGGTGGACATTGAGGCATCCTTCACGAAGACCTCCCCGATAATCCGCAGGATGGGGCTCAGGCTCGAACTGCCGGAAAGCTACGAGAAAGTGGAATGGTACGGACGCGGCCCTCACGAGAATTATTCCGACCGCAGCCGCAGCGCCGACCTCGGAATATGGACCTCGACGGCAAGCATTATGGGCGGTGAACATTATGTCCGCGCCCAGAGTATGGGCAACCGCGAAGAGGTCCGCTGGGTCAAGGTCAGCGACGCCTCCGGCAACGGAGTTTCCGTCGAAGCGGAAGGACATCTGGCATTCAGCGCCCTGCACTACACCGATGAGGCAATCCGTTCGGTGAAGCACGACTTTGAACTGCCGTCAGTCCGCGCCAAAGCCACATACCTCTACCTGGATGCAATCCAGCAGGGACTTGGAAGCGCAACCTGCGGACCCGCGCCCCTCGAAAAATATATGATACCTGAAAACACACCCGTAACCCTGAAAATCAGAATCAAAAAGAATTAGACCATATGAAACGCCTCTCATTACTGACACTCCTCATCTCACTGGCAATCGTACCCTGCAAAGGCGATGAGCTACGTAAGGACAAAATGTATCTGCTTGTATCCCCGAACGGATATGCGATTGACAACGGAAACTCAACGCAGGACGAATCCACCTTCACCCTGCAGAAGCCTGACAAGAAAAACCTTGCCCAGCGCTTCTGTATCCGCGGTGACGAGACCGGATGGTCAATCTGGAGCCCTTACACGGGACAGGCGTTCGACATACTGGATCCCGGAGAGCACGGATTCCCCCTCTCCAGCTGGGTCCACAATAACTGTGACAACCAGCGCTGGGACCTGGAATTCGTCGGTGACAACCGGGTGACAATCCGGCACAAGACAAGCAGGCACGCAATCCTTCTTGAAGGAGAGGATGCCGAAGGCGGAGTTCCCAGACTTGGCCGTGACGGAGAGGAACCGATAGCCTGGACCCTCATCGCTGTCAGCGGCAAGATTCCCTCCGACGTGATACGCGGCAAGGATGATTGGGAAAACGAAAAAATCATCGGCCGGAACAAACTTCCGGGACACGTGACAATGATTCCCTACCCCGACGCGGCCTCCCTCAAAGCCGACACGGAATATCTTCAAAAACCGTGGGAACCTTCCAAATCAACGGATTACCTCTGTTTGAACGGCAATTGGAAATTCAACTGGGTGAAGGAACCCTCTCTCAGACCGATGGACTTCTTCAAGGAGGATTATGACGTTTCCGCCTGGGCCGAAATTACTGTTCCCTCCTGCTGGGAACAGTCAGGCTATGGGACTCCTATCTACTCCAACGTCACCTACCCGTTCAACGGCAAGCCGAGCAGAATCGTACCCGTCCCCGGCTACACGAGCGAGAACGAGCCCAACCCGACGGGGTCATACAGGCGTGAATTCACTCTGCCCGAAGGATGGGCCGGCAAGGAAGTGTTCCTCCATTTCGACGGAGTCTACAGCGCATTCAGCGTCTGGGTGAACGGAAAATATGTGGGCTACAGCCAGGGTCCCAACAACGATTCCGAATTCGACGTCACAAAACTCGTGCGTCCGGGAAAGAATACTGTGGCTGTCCAGGTTGTCAGATGGTCCGACGGCAGTTTCATCGAGGACCAGGATATGTACCGCGTTGCGGGCATCCACAGGGACGTCTGGATGTATGCCGCTCCCAAGACCAGCATCGCCGATTTCAATCTCTCCTCTGATTTCTCCGATGACTTCACGTCCGCCACATTCTCCGCAAAGACAACTGTCAGGAACACGGGAGGCAGGAACTCCGAACATTCCCTGTTCATCGAACTGATTGACCCCCACGGGAAGACGGTGCTTGCAGGTGAGGCCGGTAAGGTGAAAGTGGGCAAGAACAGGACCTCCGTCATCGATTTCAGCGCGAATGTTGAAAATCCCGAACTCTGGTCAGCAGAAACGCCATCCCTCTACACGGTAGTGCTCAGTCTGAAAGATGAGACAGGCAGGGAAGTTCAGGCTGTCTCCAACCGGTTCGGATTCAGGAAAGTGGAGATAAAGGACGGCAGGGTGCTGGTGAACGGCCGGAGAGTATGGTTCAAGGGCGTGAACCGTCACGAAACCCATCCGCTCTACAGCAAGGCAATTCCCAACTCCGTCACCATCAATGACATAGAGATGATGAAGCAGAACAATGTCAACGCCATCCGGACCAGCCACTATCCCCAGCGTGCCGCCACATACGCAATGTACGACTACTACGGAATGTATGTAATGGACGAGGCGGACATTGAATGTCACGGCAACAACGGCATCAGCAACATCCCCTCATTCGGCGACGCATATGTTGACCGGGGCGTGAGAATGGTGCAGAGGGACCGCAACCACCCTTGCGTGGTCTTCTGGTCCTTAGGCAACGAGAGCAGCGGAGGATGCAACATCGAGGCGGAGAGGGATGCCATCAGGGCGCTTGACCCGTCCCGCCCGATTCACTATGAAGGAGATGATTCCTACGCCGATATGGACTCCAATATGTACCCTTCCGTCAAGAATATGGAGATGCGGGACCGCAACGGTTCCGACAGGCCGTACATTCTGTGCGAATACAGTTTCAAACAGGGAATCACGGCCACCTGGGACTACATTTACAAATCCGAGAGAATGATTGGAGGCTATTTCTGGGAGTGGTGTGACCA